>CACCIQ010000015.1 GCA_902546095.1 uncultured Bacteroidota bacterium | reverse complement strand
TTTCTTCCATTCTATTTTCGATCAATAAACTTTCCTTTTTACTTATACTTTTATTAATAGTATCATTAATTATTTTTATTTCATCAATGCTAGAACTTATTTTATTAGCATAATTTCTTCTGTTTACAGAATATTGATTCATATACTGAGTTCGTTTAAGAGCCTGTAGAAAATTATCCGAAGACAATAAAAACATTAATTTACTCTCTTTCAATCGGCTTTTATATGAATTAAAAACCATTTTTGAGTAATCATCTTTTGCCTTCTCTACTATTATATTTAGTTCAGAAACCTTATTCTCATTTTCAGATATTTCATTAACTAGCATATTAATCTGATCATTTGTTATTTTAATTAAATCTTGATTCCTATTAATTTTTATAGAGATATTTTCGAGATCTCCATAAGCCATTTTTGTTTTTTTAGTGTTATCAATTAATAAACTATTAATTTCTTTTATTTCATTTTTTAATTTAAGTCTTTGAGATTCTAGTTCTTTAATTTTTGATGTTTGGCTATATAAAAAAGTAAATGACGATGTTAAAATACACGCTGAAAGTAATATTATTTTTTTTCTAAAAATCAAAATTTTATTTTTCTATAATTGTTAGGAATTTCAAATGGAAATAAAATTTCATCACTAGTATCAGTTGAATTAGTTGACATGTATAAATTAATTAAATTTTTACCATCATTAACCACAATTTTTGAACTGCTATAAAGCATTGAGTTGTTTGTTTCTTTAAAATCTTTATAATAAATACTTAATTCTCTTCCCAATTCAATTTGTTTGATTTCTTGAGCTATTAATTTATTTAAGTTAGTATCTACAAAAAGACTTACTGAAAACTCATCATCTACATATTCATAAACAATTAAATTTTTATCAATTTCATATGTATTATAATTATATATACTAATTATTTCATTTATAGGCTCTCCAATTAAAATATTCTGAATTTGATTAAAGTCTAACGTAAATCCAAGCTTATCATAAATATCACCAAAGTCAGTACTGAAAAAAGTTTTATCAATTTTTTGATAACCTAAAATTTTATCAGGTTCAATTAAAATTTTAAATAATGGAATTATAAAACCGCCCGTGATTAAAATTTTTTTATTCTTTCTAATTTTAATACTAATATCAAATGAATAATTAGAATTGTTATATTCAAGATTAGCATTATTAGATAAAACCAAAGTGTTAAAATCGAATAGATTTAATTCATCAGCTTTAAAAGACTTTTTTGTGTATCGTTGTTTATTGCTGTAATTAAAATCTGAGAAATCCTTGTTTTTATTTTTGGTTTTAATGCCACAACCTCCAATGATTAAACATAATAATAGGATTTTTAACCTCATTTATGTTAAGTTATTAATTTAGGCCTGTACTTCCAAAGCCACCTTCACCACGAAGTGATGTATCGATAGATTCAACGTTGTTCCAAATTATACTTTCATGTTTTGCAATTATCAGCTGAGCAATCCTATCCCCTGATTTTACAATAAAATCATCCTTTGAATGATTGATTAAAATAACTCCTATTTCACCTCTATAGTCAGAATCGATTGTACCAGGTGAATTTAGAACTGTAACCCCTTTTTTCAATGCTAAACCGCTCCTAGGTCTAACTTGTGCCTCAACACTTTCTGGTAATTTGATATGAATACCTGTACTTATTAGCTTAAACTCCCCTGGCTTAATAATAACAGGTTCCTCCAAGTAAGACATAAGGTCCATGCCTGCAGAAAATTTTGTTTGATAAGTTGGATTTGGATTTTCTGATTTGTTTACTATTTGAATTTGCATAACAAATCTTAGCCTTTTAATGCCTCTGCACCTGAAACTATTTCTAAAATTTCATTGGTAATTGCAGCTTGTCTTGCTTTGTTATATGTCAAAACTAACTCATCTTTTAACTCAGTAGCATTGTCAGTTGCTTTATGCATGGCTGTCATTCTAGCCCCATGCTCACTTGCAAATGAATCTCTAAGGGCTTTAAATAATTGTATTCTTAATGATTTTGGGACTAATTCACTAACAATTTGTTCCATCGATGGTTCAAAAATATAATTTTGCAAAACCTCAGAATCTGAATCATTAACTATTGGTAATAATTGTTCTGATTTAATAATTTGATTAGCAGCATTTTTGAAGCTGTTATAAATTATTTCGACATGATCATATTTTTCGTCTGCAAAATCCTGAATAATTTGGTCAATAATTGGGCTTGAGTTCTCATATGAAAGTTCATCAAAAATTTCACTTTTATTTTGAACGATATTTTCTGTTTTAGACAAAACATCATTTGCTTTTTTTCCAATGACGATGAAATAAAACTCAGCATTAGAAAACTTTTCTAAAGATTTTAGTGATTTTGATTGCTTAACAATATTAGAATTAAAAGCTCCACAAAAACCTCGGTTAGAAGCAATAGCAACTATCAAAACTTTTTTTATTGGTCTTTGTGCTGCCAAATATGAAATATTTGAAGAAGAAATAACATTTGTAAAGCTTGACATCAACTCATTCAATTTTTCTGAATAAGGCTTCATTGCGGTAATTGCATCCTGAGCTTTTTTAAGTTTCGCAGCAGAAACCATTTTAATAGCACTTGTTATCTTCATTGTTGAAGTAACAGATGAAATTCTATTTCTTATTTCTTTAAGATTAGGCATCTAATTATTCGTATGATGCAGATAAATCCGAAGCAACTTTTTCTAAAGTTGAAGTTACCTCATCAGTTAATTTACCTTGCTTAATTTGATTTAATATTTTTTTATGCTTTAAGTTCAAAAGCTCAATAAATTTCTTTTCAAAATCCTTTACTTTTTCAACCGGAACAGCTTTTAATAAATCTTTTGATCCTAAATAAATAATTGAAACTTGATCCTCAACTTTAAAAGGATCATTTTGAGCTTGTTTTAAAATTTCAACATTTCTTTTACCTTTTTCAATTACACTTAGGGTTACTGGATCTAAGTCAGAGCCAAACTTAGCAAATGCTTGTAGCTCTCTAAATTGAGCTTGATCCAACTTTAATGTTCCAGCAACTTTTTTCATGGACTTAATTTGCGCGGACCCACCAACTCTTGAAACAGAGATACCCACATTAATAGCAGGTCTAACACCTGAGTTGAAAAGATCAGACTCTAAAAATATTTGACCATCTGTAATGGAAATAACATTTGTAGGTATATATGCTGATACGTCACCTGCTTGTGTTTCAATAATTGGCAATGAAGTTAAAGACCCTCCGCCCTTTACAATTGGTTTTAGTTTTTCAGGAAGATCATTCATGTTTTTTGCAATATCATCATCGTTGATAACCTTAGCAGCTCTTTCCAATAATCTTGAGTGTAGATAAAATACATCGCCTGGATAAGCTTCACGGCCAGGAGGTCTTCTTAAAAGAAGTGAAACTTCTCTGTAGGCAACTGCTTGTTTTGAAAGGTCATCATAAATAATTAATGCAGGTCTTCCTGTATCTCTAAAAAATTCACCAATAGCAGCACCAGCAAATGGAGCATAAACCTGCATCGGTGCAGGATCAGATGCATTTGCTGCAACAATGGTTGTGTAAGCTAAGGCACCTTTTTCTTCAAGCACTTTTGCAATAGCAGCAACAGTAGATGCCTTTTGTCCAATAGCCACATAAATACAGTAAACAGGTTCTCCAGCATCAAAAAATTCTTTTTGATTCAAAATAGTATCAATACATACTGTTGTTTTTCCTGTTTGCCTATCACCAATCACCAACTCTCTTTGGCCTCTACCAATTGGAATCATTGCGTCTATTGATTTAATACCAGTTTGAAGAGGTTCATTAACAGGCTGTCTATATATAACACCAGGGGCTTTTCTTTCCAATGGCATCTCATACATTTTGCCCTCAATTTTTCCTTTACCATCAATTGGTTGTCCTAATGTATTTACGACTCTACCAACGACTCCCTCTCCAACATTAATTGAAGCAATTCTATTTGTTCTTTTTACAGTATCTCCTTCTTTTATTTCTTTGGACGGACCTAATAAAACCACACCCACATTATCTTCTTCAAGGTTTAATACGATACCCTCCATTCCATTATCAAACTGGACTAATTCACCATATTGAACATTTGAAAGACCATAAACCCTTGCAATACCATCACCTACTTGCAAGACAGTTCCTACCTCGTCTAATGATGGGCCAACTTTTGATCCCGTTAATTGATTCTTAATAATTGCTGATATTTCAGCAGGCTTAATATTTGCCATAATTTATTGTATTGTTATGTTTAAAAATTCTTGTTCCAACTTTTTAAGCTGATCTTTAAAACTAGCATTGTATTGTAAATCTCCAACTCTTAAAACAAATCCGCCAACAATTTGTTTATCAACTATATTGGTTAGATTAACATTTTTTGATGTTAGTTCTTTTACTTTTTGTTCTATTTCTTTTAACTTCTCAAATTCAACTTCAGAAGCTGTTGTTAGAGTAACTTCCTGATTACCTACATAATCATTGTATAAAACTGTAAAACTTTTGGAGACGTCATCAAAAAGATCAATTCTCCTATTTTTCATTAATAGTTTGATTAGACTTTTACTCAAATCATTAAGATCCTCGAAAATCTCATTAAGAGTAGCTAGTTTATCACTGTCTTTGATAACCTTGCTATCAATAAAAAGCTTAAGCTCTTCAGATTCATCAAAGGTATTATTGATAAATGACATATCATCATATACAACTTCAAGTTTCTTATTATCATCTTTGCATGACAATAGTAAAGCCTTAGCATATCTAAATGCTACTCTATTATAATTCATTTAAGTTTAACGTCCTTTAATAATTCATCAACAATTTTCATTTGCTTGTCATTTTCTGAAAGCTTCTCGTTTAGGAGTTTCTCGGCAATTTCAATAGAAAGACCTGCAACTTGCTTTTTAATCTCAGAGACAGCAGCATTTTTTTCATTTCTAATTGCTTCATTAGCGCTTTCAATGATTTTTTCTGCTTCTTTTTTTGCTTCATCTTTAGATTCATTTATGATTGCTTTCTTTAAATCTCTAGCTTCTTTTAAAATTGAATCTCTTTCAATTCTGGCCTTTTTCATGATTTCTTCATTATTAGCTTGTAATAATTGCATCTCTTCTCTTGCTTTTTCAGCAGATTCAAGAGCATCTTTAATTCCTTCTTCTCTTTCATTTATTGTATCTAAGATTGGCTTCCAAGCAAATTTTTTCAACAAAAAAATTAAAGACAAAAAAATTAAGGAGTGCCAAAAAAATAGCCCAAGTGAAAATTCTTCTAGTAATTTTTCCATAATAAATAAAATTAGAATTACTTCAGTTTTTTTGAAGTAAGACTGTTAGTTAAATTTAAGCAGCAAATAAAGCTACAAAACCAAATCCCTCTGCCAATGCAGCTAAAATAAGAGACAAGGTTTGAATTTTACCATAAGCATCGGGCTGTCTGCCGATAGCTTCCATAGCTCCTTTTCCTGTTAAGCCGAGTCCAATTCCGACTCCGATTGCGCAAAGTCCTGCGCCAATAATTGCTGGTATTTCCATAATAAAATATAATTTAGTTTAACATAATTTAAGTTTAATGTTCATGCTCTTCATTTGCAAATCCAAAATATAAAGCAGACAAAATAGTAAAAATGTAGGCCTGTAAAAGCGCTACAAAAAGTTCAATAATCATTAATAAAAAGGCCAGAACAAATGAAAGCGAACTGCCAATCCAGTTGTAGAATATAAACATAAGCCCTATTATACTCATGATTACTATGTGACCCCCTTGCATATTAGCATACAATCGAATCATGAGGGTTAACGGTTTTATAAAAACGCCTAAAAGTTCTATTGGTGCTAAAATAAGTCTGATGGGCTTTGGTACTCCAGGCATCCAAAAAATGTGTGCCCAATAATTTTTATTAGCTGTAACATTTGTAATAATGAATGTTAACAAGGCTAGTGAAAATGTAATTGCAATATTTCCGGTAACATTAATTCCCATTGGTGTCAGACCTAATAGGTTTAGGAATAATACAAAAAAGAAAATAGTCAAAAGAAAGCTCATATATTTCTTATAATTCTTGCCAATATTTGGTCTAGCAATTTCATCTCTAACGTATAAAACTATAGGTTCAAAAAACCTTCCCATTCCTTTTGAAATACCTTTATTAGTCTTATATGATTTAGCTAAACTTATAAATAACCATAACATAAATATTGCGGTAAGAATCATAACAACAACGTTCTTAGTTATTGAAAAATCAATTGGTTTTTCATTGATTAATTTATTGGAGTCATCATAAATAAATGTTCCTTCGCTATCTGTTTTATAGATCCTATTTTTATCATAATACATTCTGTAATGGGTTTCATTACTAGAAACCACTTTTTTACCATGTTTAAAATCTGATGACATGAAAAACTTGAATCCATTATCGTAAAGAATGACAGGCAAGGGTATTTCAATATATACTTTCTCACCATTCTCTTTGGTATAAGATGCAACTCCAAAACTATGTGAATCTTTAAGGTGGTGAGTAATATATTCTTTGATTTCTTCTTTAATTCCGCCGCTTTTTTCAGGGTCTTTATCAATCGAATAGCCGTAAGTGGATAGACTAAAAACTAAGCTGACTGAAAGAAAAAATTTTGCAAAATTCATATGAGAATATCGGCAATAATAATCAATGCCGCAAAGTTAAGACATTAACTCAAAAAATAAAGCTATTTATCTAATTTCTTTAATTGTTTATAAACAACAAAAAATGCAATTGCAAACCCAACTAAAGACATTATTAATATGAAGGTTTTTTCCAGGTTGTAATAAGAATCTACCCATTTGCCAATCCTTGAAAAAATGAAGATAGTAATCCCCATTTCAAAGCTGATTAATGCAAATGTTGCTAATGTACTACGCCGTTTTTTCAGCTTCTGGTTTTTTATCGTTAGTACTTTCGCTTTCAACAGCTTTTAGTTGTTTGCCAGTTTTCATAACAATGGTTGCATCCACCTGCGCTCCTTCTTCAACTGAAAGTTTAGCTGTAGTTATGTCTCCTTGAATGTATGACTCTGACATTAATGAAAGAGTTTCTGAAATAAGAATATGTCCACTGATTGAGCCTGAAACATCTGCATTAGAACAACTTAATTTTCCTGTAATTTTTCCAGATTTACCAACTACAACTTTTCCTGTGGTAGTTATATTACCTTCAACGCATCCGTCAATTCTAAAATCAGCTTTGGAAATAATATCCCCAACTATTTTGGTAGATGATTCAATAACGTCAACTGAGGGAGATGAGAAAAATTTATTATCAGCCATAATTTATTTTTTAAGTTCGTCTAATGTTTTAAAAATCAGCATATTAATATACTGGGGCGTCGAAATTACAAAATATTTATTATTTGACAATATTTTGTTTTTCTTAATTAATTGATCAGCAAAATCTTTAGATTCTAAATTTGATTTAAAACCATAAAAAGAGAGCAAATTAGTAGCGCTGTCATATTTATCAATATTATATTCATTTAGCTCTAGAGCATTTACATTAAATTTCGTATCAATTTCAAAAAAGACAATAAAGGATGAATCATTAATTGACATAGATTTTTTAGTATTTAGCTGGGTTAAAAAAGCTATTTTTTCTTTCAAACCAGTAGAAAGTTCTGGATAAAACTGAATTAATTCGTTCAATGAATTAATATAACTATCGATACCTTTTTCCTTAGCCTCTAGTTCTGCCTTAAAAAGTAGTAAATCAAAGCTGTTTATTCGCGAAATAGATTTGGTTAATACTGAATCAATCGAACTTATTGTAAAATCAATTTTATTAACATCTACTTTATCTTTAAGACCGTCTAAATACTTGCTAATATTAACATTATTTTGATTTTGTAATTTATCTTTAAAAAAAGTTTTTGCAATTGATGAGCTCGGGTAGTTTTTAATAATATTTGTTTTTATCTGATCTGTAATTTTAGAGTTTTTAAATAAATCCGAGTTATAAATTCTATATAAATAATATTGACTTTGAAGATATTCTAGCTCTGTTACTAATTGACTATCAATTTTTTTAAAGTTTTCTAAAGAACTTTCTAAATCATTAAAGTACTCATAAAAATAAAGGCCGTTCTTATAAAAATTTGAATTTTTAATTTTATTCAAACTATCTTTCATTGTGGCAGTATACGGAATTAGTTTAATTAGTTGTTCAATATCACTATCCACATTAAAATTTGAAAACTTAACTTCATCTTGCTCTTTTTCAATATCAATAAAATTTACTTTTGATAATCTCCAATTATCAACTCTCTCTCTTTTTCCCCAGACGTTCTTAAATTGCTTTAATCCACTAGCTATTGCAGAGCTATTATTAAAGTAAAAAATAGAATTAGCACCTAATCTATTTTGTTTTTTCGATTGATCAGATGTTTTTACTTTATCAACATTCTCTAAGTATAATTTTTTATAAAGATCTTCTTGAGTAAATGTGCTCAAATAAAATAATGAATCAATTAAATTATTTTCTTTTTCTAACTCAGAAACAATATTTAATTTTTCTCTTTTTTTGCTTAGGATAAAATATTTTTTTGATTGATTATCTAAAAGGTTCAACAAACTATCTAAATAATTATTTGCTATCAAATATTCTTTATCTGACAAGTTCAAGCTGTACAGCTGCTCATAAACTTTTTCATTTAATTTATCATCATTTTGATTTAACTTCAACGCTTCCTTAAACAATAAAGATGCAAAAGCAGTATTGCCTTTTTGATACTGATTTGCAGCATAATAATATTTAATCTTTGCTGAGCTAAGAAAATTCCTTGGTCTATTTAATTCTGTTTTATAAAAGGACTCATCATATAAATCTTTATTAATCAAGGCTAATTTTAATTTAGCATCTAAATATATTTCTTCAAATTTTGATGCTTTTGTATTCAAACAGCTTTCTAAGTAGTACAAAGTAGAATCTTTTTCACTTAACTCATTATATGACTGGGCAATTATAAAATTTAGTCTTCTTATATTTTCATTATTATTTGAAAAGCTTAAAGCATTCTTTAAAGAAGATATAACTTTATTTAAATCGTTCTTTTTTGAATATGCCTCTGCAATGATTTGAAAAATAATTGATTTTTCTGAATCAGAAATTTTAAACTTTTTTTGTTCTTTTTCAACAAAAGATATTGCGCTCTCGTACTGCTCTAGGTTAATAAAAATTAAGGCCCTATAAAAAAGTGCTTCAAACCAAAATTTTGATTTTTTGTTTTGTTTGAGAATATAATTTAATGCTTGAATTGAAGATAAATATCTCTTATCATAAAATCGTGACTTTCCAAGTAGAAGGTATGCTTGATTTATGTATTCACTATCGATATTATTATCATCTCCCATCTTTTGAATAACTTTTATAGCTTTTTCCTCAGATTTTAAAAAGTTTTTAGAAGGATAATCAGGCAGTGTATTTGTGATGTTATTTTCTGTTAATACTGGAATTATTTCCCAGAAATTCTCATTATACGATTCTTTTAATTGACTTATTCCTTCATCTAAAAAAAGTTCCCCGTTGTATAGTATATTATATTTTGAAGATACAGATTTGTATGCTTGGCATGATACAAGCATAAATATCAATAGTATAAATATTTTATAATTTCTAAACATTTTTTTATAAACCTATTATTTTCATAATATTGCAATCAGAATGCCAGGTAATACAAAAGTAACTTTAATTTTAGATGGTGAAAAAAATGATTTCACCATGGAAAATGATAGCAATATATTAGATGAAGCTCTGTCTAATGGAATCGACGTACCTTATTCTTGTCAAGGTGGAGTGTGTTTAACTTGTATGGGTAAGGTTAAGAAAGGAAATGTTGAAATGGAAGAAAACGGAATGCTTTCAGACGATGAAATTGATGAGGGACTGGTCCTGACATGTATATCAAAACCTGCCTCAGACGAGATTATAATTGATTATGATGATGTTTAAACAATAATTTCGTTAACTCTTCCTAGTATCTCTTCAACACTAATTGTCCTCATGGCATTCTCGTACCCTTTAATCATTTTATTTCCATAAATTGAATTTGGAATTAGAGGATATTCCTCACGGTTAGCGCAGAATTGATTTTCAGTTTTATAATTGAATGTTGTAAATCCAGCATATGGATGTGTTAATCCCCATAATGTTATAACAGGAACATTGTATATCGATGCAATATGACCGTTAGCAGAATCCATGGAAATCATCAAATCTAAATTTGATATAAGTGAAATTTCATTTTCAAATCCATTTAAAGCTTCACAAGAATAAACATTTTTAAAAGCGGATGACCATCTATTTATTGTCTCCATTTCAAGCTTTCCATGACCAAACAAAATAATATTGTGTTTTTCTTGTAAATAGGAGACTATTTTTTGCATTAAATCTAATGGATACATTTTTGCAGCATGCTTTGCAAATGGTGCTATGCCTATTAATTTATTAGAACTAATTTGAAAATCTTCTGTGCTCACAACCAGCTTTTTTGAAGGAGGGTAAATATGATCTTTTGTAAGATCAATACTAAAGCCTAACCTATTGAAAACCTCTTGATACAAAAAATGAACAGGTGTAAGGGGTTTAAAGATTTTATTAGACTCCCTAATTAAAGCCTTTCTTTCTATTCTATTTTTATTAATAACGGATACTTTTTTCAAAGTCATCCTAAATAAAAAGGAAAGAACATAAGTTCTTAAAACCGAGTGTAAGTCTGCAATCCGCGATGGGTTTAGCTCAAATAAATCTGAGAATAACTTAAATAATCCTAAAACTCCTTTATGTCTATTTTTCAAATCAAGCTCAAAAATTTCCACATTTTTAAACTCTTCAAAAAAAGGCTTAAATTTTGGTCGGGTTACAAAAATGAATTTATTTCTCGGATATTTTTTTTCAAGACATCTAATAATTGGAACTGTCATTACAACATCCCCCATTGATGAAAATCTAAGAATTAATGTTTTACCATTAATCATCTTTTGAATAAAGTTCAGGATTCAAAGATTCATCATTATACATTTTCATCTGTTTATAAGTGGATATGATAACACTTCCTTTAGAAATATTTTCTAACAACTGATCTATTGCTTTGGATAAATTAATTCTTTGTGAAATAAGAGTGTCAAGCTTAACTGCACATTTTTGTCTATGATCATGAGACGCTGATATTCTGTTTGCCTCCTCATTCATATGGTATATCTTTAAGGCCAATATGGATAGCCTATCGATAGCCCAAGCTGGGGTTTCTGTATTTAAAATTGCATCATTTGATGGTGAGGAATTAGAAAAATTTTTAAAGAAATAATCATCCAGCTCTTCAACAAAATCTGTTCTGTGCTGATTACTTGAATCAATCTTCCTCTTGATTTGAAGAGCCTCTTTTGGGCTAATATCTGGCTTTCTGATTATATCTTCAAGATGCCACTGTATAGTATCTATCCAGCATTTATCATATATCATTTTTTCAAATAATTTAGAATTTGAATAAGGATTAGTTTTTCTAGCCTGTACAAAGTCTTGCAAATGATAATCGTCAATTACTTGTTGAAAAATTGAATTACAAGTTTTGCTTATTGACATTATAAATTATTTATTTAAATATATAAACTATAATTAAAATTAGACTAAATTTGCTTTGTAGAATTCATTATGGAATTTAAAGATTTATTTGAAGCAATAGAATTTTTATTCGTAGATGTTTTGTTAATACCCTTTGATCTTATAAGGTTGGAAATTTCTAATTGGATTATTCAAAATGCTCTTAATTTTACCTTTGTTCTTATTATTTCAGCAGCATTAATTTACTGGACTCTTGAATTAATAAAATATGATAAAAAGGGAGAGAAAAATAAAGACGTTACGGCACACTCGTTCTTATAAATCGAATCCAATATCTTTTCTGAAAACCTTCCCTTTAAAATCTATTTTATCAATATTTTTATATGATTTTATCAATGCTTCATTCATTGTTTTTGAAGAGGATACCACAGAAAGAACCCTGCCACCGTTTGTAACAATTTTATCTTTAGATAAATTTGTTCCAGCATGAAAAATAATCGAATCCTCTACTTCATTTAATCCTGTAATTTCAAGCCCTTTTTGATATTCTTCAGGATAACCCCCAGAAGCAAGGACAACATTTGTATAATAATTAGAATCCATTTTTAAATCAACTTTATCTAAATTCTGATTTGAACAGGAAATCAAAAGATCCAGAAAGTCATTTTTAATTCTAGGAATAACAACTTGAGTTTCGGGATCTCCCATTCTAACATTATATTCAATTACTTTAGGCTGTCCATCAACATTAATTAAACCAATAAAAATAAAACCTACATAATTAATCTTCTCTTTTATTAGTCCATTGATAGTAGGTTTAATAATTTGTTTTTCAATTTTATTTTTTAATTCCATATCTAAAAAATTTACTGGTGATATAGATCCCATACCGCCAGTATTTAAACCTGTGTCACCTTCTCCAACACGTTTATAATCTTTTGCATACGGTAAAATGATATAGTTCAAGCCATCAAAGAGTACAAAACATGACATTTCTATCCCAGTCAAAAACTCTTCAATAATTACCTTTTCTGAGGATTTACCAAACTTTGAATTTAAAAGCATATCCTTTAGGTTTTTTATTGCGTCATCAATATCATTTACAATAATTACTCCTTTTCCAGCCGCTGGCCCGTCTGCCTTTAAAACGTAAGGAGGTGTATTTTTGTTTATAAATTCAACTCCTTTATCAAAATTTAATTTGTCAAATGATCTATAAGATGCAGTTGGAATATTATGTCTTAACATAAATTGCTTAGCAAATTCTTTACTTCCCTCCAGCATTGATCCTTTTTTTGAGGGTCCGATTACTTTGACTCGTGCTAGCTGAGGATCATTAGAAATAAAATCAGATATACCATGAATAAGAGGAATTTCTGGACCTACCAAAACTAATGAAATGGAGTTGGAAAGAATTGATTCTTTAAGTAAATCAAAATTACTAGTATCGATAAACAATGGTGTAACTATTTCTAAACAACCTGCATTGGGATTGGTCATGAAGATATTTACATCATGAGTTGAATTATGAATTTTCCAAGCAAATGTATGTTCTCTAGCGCCTGAGCCAATAATTAGTAGATTCATAAAACAAAAATAAAATTTTAGTATTAAACATTGGTAACCTTTAGTAATTAAAAATACTTCACAAAAAATAATAATAATTAAAAGTTTATAATATAAATTAAATTAATTTTTGTGTGTAAAATACTTATAATCAATATTTTAAAAATAGAATACAAAAAAATGAACCATTAGAAAACTAAATTTATATATATTTGTAATTAAGTTATGAGCTGGTTTGCTGCAAAAACAAAACATAGGGGTGAGTTTAAAGCATTAAATTTTTTTAATTCAATAGGTGTAAATTCATATGTTCCGTCATATCAAACTAAAAGAATTTGGTCTGATAGAATAAAAAAAGTTACTGTGCCTGCAATTAATGGCTATATATTTTTTGAGCTTCAAAAACTCGACTTTAACTTAATTAACGTAAACCCTTTTACAAAAAATATCGTAAAAAAAGCTAATGGTAGCCCTGCAATAATTAAAGAAAATGAAATAGCAATTATGAAAAGGCATTTAAGCGGTGAAACATTGAAGTATAAAAAAAGTTTATTTGACGGTCAGAATATAAAGATTTGTTCAGGGCCATTTATGTTTAAAAAGGGTACTATAAACAAAGTTGGAGAGAATAAAGTTATTATAAATTTAGAATCACTTAACATTAGTTTAGTTTTAAATAAAACATCCGTAGTAGCTGCTTAATTAAATAAATTATTAATCATATTTAAATGTAAGTTTATTGGCGAAGCCATGTCAATTCTTAAAAAGAAAGGTTAAAAATCCTATTTTCTTTTTAATTATTGAAGAATCTGCTTTATATATTTTAATTCTGTTATCATTTGGGTCTTTTGTTTCAATGATGCAATTTTTATTATTTGTAAGAACATAAAGTTTTTGATTAAGACTTTTGACTAATTTACCTCTCAGTGATGTGAAGTGAGATTTTGCAAATTTTTGATCGGAAATAATTTTATTGATTTGTGGGGCTGTTATAAATATATTTTCGGATAAATATGAAATTAATTCTTGCTCATTAGCTGTTATTGGAATAGGCCGATTATTATAATAAATATTACTATCATCATATAATATTAAACCTTTTATATAGTCTTTGAAGGAAAATATTTTGAGAATTACCCAAAAAGCCAAAAAAATGAGAACTCCAAGAGCTATATATTGCTGTACTGAAATCTGATTATTCTCAGCTAATAATGGAAAGGTTTCATTTTCGAAGTTGTTGTCAATAGATTTTAGATCGAAAAAATTTAAAAACTTTGTTCCATTTACATTTGAAATATAAAATAATTTCTGTTCTTTAATAAATGTTGGAAACTTGTTATCAATTCCTAAAAAAAAGTTTTTTTGAAAGTAATTTGTTGCTGTAAGTGAGTTAAAATTAATGATAGTAAGATTATCATTGTCGATTAAAAAAATATTGTCATCAAGTTTAGGTAATGAAAACAAAGAATATTTAGTTTTAAGTTTTGAACTGATTGTGCCCAAATTGACAAACTCTTTATTTAATAAATCAAAATGGAAAATGTCCGAATAAGACTCATCTTGATTAATAGTTCCTGCAGAACCAGAGCGACCGCCTAAGATATAAAGCTTGTCATCAAATAAATTATGTATAGGCTTCCATCTACCAGGTGGTAAATACTCACTATTATGATAAAGGATATCCCATTGTTTAATATTTTCATCAAAAAATGTAATAAAATTTTTAAATGACCAAAAGCCATATCCACCATAAATATGAATTTTATCATTGTAAACGAAACGAGCTCCACCAAATTGATTTTTGTGAGTTGTAGAGTTATCAATTCTTATAAAACTATTTTGATCCGATTTAAATACTGGACCTGCTCCATTTGAGATAATGTGTAATTCATTTTTAATGAGTTTTGTAAAAAAATTAGCATGATTTAATTCATCTATTTCCGTTATTTCTTTTTTAAATGAGTTATCATTGAATGGAAGATAGCTCCAATCAGATTTATATTCAAAAATTCCATTTTCTGTAATTAATAGTGGATCGTTTGAAGAAGATTTTGCAAACAAAAAATTTTGAATTGAATCATTAACTGGAAGTCTCAATTGAGAAAAAAGAACATTGACAGGAATAATTATAAATAAAAAAAATACCCTCACATATTCTAAAATACTAAATTTTGAACTTTGAATTAATTTTATTAGAAATTTTATTTGCGCTGATTGGGCTTTCTGCTTCATTCTATTTGAACGGATATCTCTATAATGCTTTTAGGTCAAATAAAATGTATGATCCAATAATTTCGAGATCTTCCCATAATGAGAAGGCAACTAGGTCAGGTGGAATGGCTCTGTTTTTTACATTTTGTATTTGCTATGGTTTAGGTAAAGCCATATATTCAATGAGTGTTGATTTATATGCTTTAATTGCTTGGATATTTATTGCTCTCACTGGAATGGCTGATGATTTTTTCTCAATTAAGTACAGAGAAAAATTCTTTCTTCAAGTTTTTGCAGCGATTATTATGCTTCAAAGTGGTATTTATATCGACTCTTTTCATGGTGTTTTAGGAATTAATGAAATTCCAATTTGGGCGTCATATATTATTTCAGTTTTTGTATTTATTGTAATTGTAAATGCATTTAACCTAATAGATGGAATTGATGGTCTTTCAGCTCTTTTGTCAATTAAGTTTTTACTTTTAGTTGCAGGAATTATAACGATTTCTTCAAAGGAGATGTTTTTGGTAATTCCATCTGTTGTAGGAGGTATAACAGGATTTCTGTTTTTTAATTTTAACCCTGTAAAAAAGGTTTTTCTTGGTGACACCGGAGCTCTTCTGTTAGGCTCAGTAATTGCATTTTTTATTTTTTATATTCTAGATTCAGACAATTACATAATTACAGACGACTATATTTCAAGGCCTTTAATGGTAATTTTATTAATTATCTACCCTCTTGCAGACACATTGAGGGCGTCATTAATTAGAATGTATAAAGGCAAGTCTCCATTTCTAGCAGACAGAGTACATTTACATCACAGGCTGATAGACAAAGGCTATAGCCATTGGGGGGCGTCAACTTTAATACTGGGATTGTCTATTACTGTGGTAATGGTAGGGGTGTTTGCCTCTTCACTATTAATGAGTCTGACGATTTGCTCTCTAATTGTATTTATTTATCTAACTATAGTTTATTTCATATTCTTTAATTAAATGAAAAATATAATAATGCTTTTATTTTTATCATGGGCTTCTTTTTCACAAACAATAGAAAGCAATGATTTTTTAATTGTAGAGGGCGAAAGCTTAAAATACTTTTATATTTTAACTGAAAGTGGATACTATATTTCAGAGATAGAAGGTAAGAATACATTTAAAGAATACTCGAAAGAGATACCAAAATCTTTAAATGTTCCTTTCAGCACTTTAATTCCTCTATTGCATAACTCCCAGACATATCTTTTATATCCAGGCGGAGGACTATTATATACTTTTTCTGATGGATCAATTGATAGAATTGACAGATCATTCCCGCACAGGAATCAATATGGTGCTCATTTCTTCTCATATAAAGAAAATATTTACTTAATTGGTGGTTATGGATATTGGCAAACAAAATCGATAATAACAAAATTTAATTTTAATAGTGGAGATTGGGAATTGGTTAACACTAAAGGGCAGGAACCTGTTGGTATTGACAGAGGAACGTATTTTATTGATAATAATAAGCTTTATGTATTTGACTTTATGTCAAGAGAAATCAATACCCAGAAAGAAAAAAGAAATGAGAATCTGTATGTTTTGGATTTGGATAGTTTTGAGTGGAAAAAACTTGGCGTAATTAATGATAATATTGAATTAATTAATTTAAAAAATAAAGGGGCAAAGCGCTTTTTTGAATTTGATAATAAACTAACTTTTTGTTATTCAAATACTCCGGAATTTTTTGTGGTAGATATTCAAAACAACTCTTTTCAAAGCTTTAAGGATGAAGAATTGTTTTACAAGTCTTCCAACCAATTTATAATTAAAAACAACCGCCTAATTGGGCCAATTAAAAACACATTGACAGGTGAAATAACATTTGAAAAATTTGACTTAACTAATATTGCCAATTACCCAATTGGTGAAGCATCATATTTTTTTAGAGACAAAGAAGAGTTTTTTCAATATGTATATTTTGCTTTGTTCTTTATTACAGTCTTAATAATTGTATTAAGCATGTATCATAAAATGATAGAGCAAACATATATACTTGATGAAAGCTCTATTTCAATTTCTGGTGTATCACATCAATTGTTGCCAATTGAAATAAGTATCCTGTCTTTATTTTCTAAAAATAGAAATGTATTAAACTCTAGCTTAATGGAGTTATTTGCAAAGGACGATAAAACCAAAGACTATGCGGTAAAAAGAAAAAATAAAACTCTTATTTCTCTTGAATCTAAGCTCTTTAAATTATTTAACATTAGTTTTATTGAGAAACGAAAATCAGTAGGTGATTCAAGACAACTAACCTATAGTTTGAATAAAAAAATAAGAATAATTGAAGAAACTATTGAATAACATAGTTTTTTAATCCACTAACAAAGCTTCTGTTGTTTGAAAGTTTTGGTACTTTATTTTGACCTCCAAACTTTCCAATGGATTTCATATGCTTATTAAAACCTTCTTTTTTAACAACAATTATTTTTAAGCTTTTTAAAACCCCCCCCTTTATAAGATCTTTATAGTAAATATTTTTTTGTTGCATACTTTTATCCAGCATCTTTTCAGCAAAACCTATATCAATATTTTCATTTTCAAACTCAATCCACCATTCATGATAGGGTAACCCTTTTTTAGGATTAATCATGGGTGCAACCGTAAATTCTCGAATATTAATTTCTTTTATTTCACAAAGCTCAGAAATGGATTTTTCAACTTCCTCAGAGATGACATGCTCTCCAAAAGCTGATATAAAATGCTTATATCTACCAGTAACCAAAATTTTAGGCGGATTCAAAGATGTAAACTTAACAGTATCTCCTGTGTTGTAAGCCCATAAACCTGCATTATTTGAAATAACTAATACATAATTGGTTTCAATTTTTACATTACCCAAATTGTATCTTTTAGCATCTTCTTTTTCAAAATCATCAGTTTTTATAAACTCATAGTAAATGCCTGAATTATATTGTAAAAGCAATGATTTATCTGATTGGGAGTTTTGATATGCAAAAAAACCCTCTGATGCTGGATAATACTCAATTGTGTCTACTTCCTTGCCAATGAGATCTTTAAAAAGGTTTTTATAAGGTGAAAAATTTACTCCTCCGTATATGAATAGGTTAAAATCATAGAATATCTCAGTTAGATTTTTCTTTTTTGCTTTCTTTAGAATCTTCTCGAAATACATTTGAACCCATGATGGTATGCCACCTATTACTGTCATATTTTCACTAATGGTCTCATCACATATTTTATCTACTTTTAGCTCCCAGTCCTCTATCGAATTTGTTTTAAAAGTTGGTAAATTATTTTTTCTTAAATAATTTGGAACATAATGAGCCACAATTCCTGAAAGCCTTCCTTCAAGAATACCATTTATATTTTTAAGGACAGGTGAGCCTTGTATAAAAATCGTTTTACCGTTTAAAAACTTTGTTTTGCGGGTTTCATAAATGTAAAAAAGCAATGAATTTCTAGCTGACAGTATGTGGTGTGGCATAGATTCGTTTGTTATTGGAATTTGCTTAACACCGCTTGTAGTTCCTGATGTTTTAGCGAAATATTTTGGTTTGCCAGGCCATAAAACGTCTAACTCTCCATTTTTAATTCTATCAATATATTTTTTTATCTGTTCATAATCTCTGACGGGGACTCTTTTAATAAAATCTTCATGGTATTTTATTTCATTAAAATTATGCTCAATTCCAAAGCTTGTATTTTTTGCCTTTTCAATAAGTTTTTTTAATGTCTTTCTTTGTATTTCAGGAGCATTATAATAAGATCTTTTAATTTTATTTACAACAACAAAGGCAAATATTCTTGCAAGAAGTCTTTTGAATAACAACATCCTAAAAGCTAATTAAATCCTCTGGATTTAAAGGGCCTTGAGAGTCCCATATTTCAAAGTGCAAATGAGGTCCGGTAGTTAACTCACCTGTATTTCCAGACAGAGCTATAACCTCTCCAGACATTACAAAATCTCCTTTTTCAACCTTTATGGATTCATTGTGCTTGTAGATGCTAGTCAATTTATTCTTATGATAAACTACTACTGTATATCCATAATTGAGGGTCCATGCTGAAAAAATAACAATACCATCTGACACTGATTTTATTGGGGTTCTTTCTTTTAAAACTACATCTACTCCAAAATGACCATCTGAGAAATTGAAACCCTCAGAAATCAATCCGTTCGCTGGACTTACAAGGTCTATTGATATTTCATTATTTTCTGATTCAATAATATTGAAACGATCCTCAGTTTCTACTATTTTTCTAAGAATTGAGTCTTCAATATTAATATTGACTTCTAGCTCATTTAAGTCGATATTTTCTAGTTTTTGATTATCTGCATAAACACTAACAAACTCATCTCCATTTATGGTGCTTGAAAAGGACTCTATAAACTGTTTATTTTTCTGTAATGAAATCATAATAGAATCTATTTTATCAAGATTTTGAATTGCTTGCATTCTAATTTTTGTTGTGTCATAGCCTGGTATATACTCTCTAACTGGGGTATAAAAAATAAATAATGTAGTGATCAAAATAACAAAAAGAGCAATAGATGATATTACTAAAAAAATATTTCTTTTAGAGAGACTAAGCGCAAACTTTTCCTCATATGAGTCTTCTTTGACAACAGCAAGCCTGTATTTACTTCTTATTTGCCTTTTATTGTTTTTAACTTTTGACATCAAGGCAAATATAGCAATACCAATATTTATTACATTTAATATATAACTAGTTTAATTTTTTTTACATTTGTTTAAAGTAATTTAATCTATATGTCTTTAATAAGTCTTGTTGCAATAGGTCCTTGGCAAATTTTAATTATTGTTGTAGTAATCCTATTTCTCTTTGGTGGTAAAAGAATTTCTGAATTTATGGGTGGATTTGGAAAAGGAATAAAAGAATTCAAAAAAGAACTTAAAGATGATGAAGAAACGGGTTCTGACTCTGAATCAAAATAATCTCAATCTTTTTTATAAATTTTAAGTGACTTAATAATAGCTTCTAATTCTATTATATTGTCCCTTTTTCTTTCTGATGGTGAAAAAACAAAGCCTTCTAGGTAGATGCTCCGTTTGTTAAGGGTATCTTTAATAATATAGTTTATAAATGGTCCCCCCATAAAATCACCTTTTACCTCCCATGTTCCTCTGGTTTCACTAGAGTCAAATTGCTTGATTTTTGTTTGGATAAAAAAAGGCTCATACGCTTGTTCAGTAATCATGTAGCTGTTTTCAAGCCTTCCTGGAATATATCGTTTAGAAATTGAATCTCTTGTCTCTATGACTCCTCTCAAACTCATTTCATCCAAAGAATTAAGCTCAGAAATAACAACGTTTGATGTGCCATATTTGGTTGGTTTCTGATACCACAAAAAGTCTTCTTCCTTTTTGAATAGACTGTATGCTGACGGCATCGTTAATTCGATATTAAATTGATCTTTAATCTCTGAGTCTATTAAAACTGATTGTAAAATTCTTCTTTGATTTTCAATAACCTCACCTTTTGAGAAATATGAAATACCAGTCTCTATTGATGATCTAATTTGTTCTAAAACTTCACTTTGATTTGTTCCAGAAATTTCTAAAAATACCTGGGGCCTTGCATATTTATTTATGGTGATACTAGATCCTTTTGATTTTCGTTTGTTAATATAAATTATATTTCTTCCTGTTCTTGCAAATCCTGAAAAAGTGCTGTAATCGATTTGACTTAAAGAAAATCTTTCCTCAATCTGAGGTAACCCTAAGTATTCGTCAGCATATAAATCTCTTATTGTTTTTCCAATTTCAGACTCCCAGTCTTGCTTATCAAGAACCACTGAAACAGAGTGTAATCTTCCAGAGGAAAGGGGCTTATAGTTTGTATTACTATTCTCACAGGAAATAATAAAAAAAGATAATACTAGAATTATAGTTAATGATTTCATGATAATAATGCATTTATTCCAGGAAGAGTTTTTCCTTCTAAACTTTCGAGCATTGCCCCTCCACCTGTAGATACATAACTCATATTGTTTTGAATTCCAAAAGCCTTAACAGCAGCAACAGAGTCTCCTCCACCGACCAATGAAAAGGCTCCTTTATCTGTGCTTTCTGAAATGTATTTTCCGAGTGCTTTTGTACCGTTTGAAAAATTTGGAAATTCGAAAACACCAACAGGGCCATTCCATAAAATTGTTTTTGATTTTAAAATTACTTTCTCAAAGCTCTTTAAAGTGTTAGGTCCTGCATCCATTCCTTGATAATCATCACCAATATTCATAATATCAAAAACCTCACTACTTGAATTATTATCAAAATCCAATGAACAAATTGCATCAAGTGGCAGGTGAATCTTTACATTATTCTTTTCTGCCGATTTTAAAATATCTCTACAAATATCTATCATTGAGTCTTCACAGATTGATTTTCCAATGTTACCACCTAGTGCTTTAGAAAAAGTAAACGACATACCCCCTCCTATTATGATGTCATCAACTATTTTAATTATGTTTTTTAATATAGGAATCTTGGAAGAAATCTTGGCTCCGCCAAGAATAGCAAGTATGGGTTTTTGTCCTGAACTCATTACTTTTTTGATAGCTAATACTTCTTTTTCAAGCAATTTTCCAAAAAACTTATTTGTGAAAAACTTTGATATAATCGTTGTTGATGCATGAGCTCTATGGGCAGTTCCAAATGCATCATTTACATAACAGTCACCTAATTGTGAAAGCTGCTTCGCAAAATTAAGGTCTCCTTTTGTTTCTTCTTTATGAAATCTTACATTCTCTAATAATAAAATTTCTCCAGGTTTTAAATTTGAAGCCTTTAGAGTTGAATCTTCCCCAATCACATCATTACTTAATAGCACTTTTTTGTCAAGAACCTTTTTAACTGAATCAATTATTTTCCTCATAGAAAATTCATCTTGAAAACCATTAGGTCTTCCAAGATGAGAAACCAAAATACACGAGCCTCCATCCGAACAAATCTTATCAATGGTTTGTTTTGCAGCTTCAATCCTGCTTGTATCGGTAACTGTATTCTTGTCAATTGGAACGTTGAAATCAACCCTAATTATTACCTTTTGATTACAAAAATTAAACTGATCGATTGTTCTCATTATATATTCTCAAATATATGGCATTTGTAACATTTTAATATTATTTTTAATTCAATAATGGAAGCAGATAAAGAACTAAAATCAATTATTAATTCGGGTAGAATACCCAACGCTTTTCTTTTTGAAGGGCCTGCAGGATCTGGTAAGTTAAAATCAGCTATTGAGTTTGCTCAAAGCCTTTTTATGCTCAATTCATCTAACAATAATTTAAATACAAATTTTAGTACAAATCTAGCTCACCCTGATTTTCATATAATTTTTCCTATACCAAACTCAGAAAAAAAAGCTGAAAATTCATGTGATTTTTATTGCAAAGATTGGATTGAATATGCTTTGTCAAATAATTTAGATATAAACATAAAAGGATGGAATGATAAGCTTGATATAAAAAAACAACCACAAATAGGAATAAATACTATTTCAACTTTATACAAGAAATTATCGTTGTCATCTTTTGCATTAGGGTATAAGGTTGTTCTTTTTTGGATGGCTGACAGAATAAACAATGAAGCAGGCAACAAACTATTAAAATTGGTTGAAGAACCGGGAAATAAAACTGTATTTATTTTTATAACTGAGGATAGGGGCTCAATATTAAAAACATTGGATTCTAGATGTCAAAAACTTTATTTTACAAATAAAAGTGGGACAATCTTTAGCAATAATGATTTTTATGAAAATTTATTTAGCGAGTTAACAAGGAATGCGTTTCAAGCAAAAAGCAATAAAGAAAGTTTAGCTAATCTTGTGAAATGGTCTGAGACAACATCAAAATTAGACCGAGAAGAAATTAAAAGCTTTTTAAAATACTCCAATGAAATATTTAGGCAAGCTTATTTGAATAACATCGGACTGAAACAGTATGTTAAATTTAAATCTTCATTCGAATTTAACTTTGAAGCTTTTTCAAAATATGTTAATGACAAAAATATTGAGCAAATAAGTGGTCTTTTTGAAAAAAGCCATTATCACATCAAAAGATGGGCAAATAACAAAATGGTGATGACAAACCTTGCATTTGACCTTACTAAAT
>CACCIQ010000014.1 GCA_902546095.1 uncultured Bacteroidota bacterium | reverse complement strand
TTTTGCAGGTGTAATTCTATCTTCACCATACAATATCATACTATGACTTATATCAATCATCAGTACTGTACTCATTTGTGAATTATGAGTTGAATTTTTTACTACAATATCATCTGAGATCAAATCTAACTCATCAGATCCAGTTCTTGTGTACATATTCTTCAAGCTTTCACTAACAATAATATTATCAACTCGGTCTCCATATTGGTAATTTTTAAAATCATTACTATCATCATCATCAAACCCTGAATATTTTGATTTGTGATTTCCAGATCTTGACTTTTTGATTTGTCCAAAAATCTTTTTAAGTGCGAACTTTCTCAGGGCCTTCTCCATCTTTGCTGAAATCTTGTTAAAGGTTTTATCTCCGTCAGAACTTATCTCTGATTGTATATATCCCTTATTTAATAAATCCTCGATAAAATCTTCTATTGTATAATTTTCATCAGTTAAAACATACTCTTGATCTAATTGTCTTAACCAATCAATCGCCTCATCAAAATCTCCAGATGTGTAGGTTATAAGTTCTTTAAAAATTTCAAATAATTTTTCAAATGGTGAAATATTTTCTTTTTTAAAGAGACTGTATGACCACCCTTTAATCGGGATGGAATCGAATATTTTCATCAGAAATTAATTAACAAATTAAATGCCAAAGTTGACTAAAAAATCTACAAGAATACTCTTGTTTTTTTTTGTGGGTCATACTGGACTCGAACTCACATCTTAAGCTATTCATTTTCAAAAGCTTAATTTTTTAGGGTGTTCCCCAGGGGAACACTTTATGTTCCCCGTAGTATCACTTTCACTTAAACAAAACTAATGAAAATTAATGTAGACAGATTCTGTCCACATTAATTTTTAAATTTTAACATTATCTTATTATTTTAAAAACATTTGATTCACATTACAGTCATATTATATAATGTGTTTAAAAAAAGACTAATAGATTTAGTTGTTCTTTCAGATATTCACCTAGGTACACGAGGGTGCAGAGCTGATGAATTAATTAATTATTTGAGAACTATCAAACCTAAAAAAATCATTCTAAATGGTGATATAATTGATATATGGCAGTTCAAAAAAAAGTACTTTCCAAAATCTCATTTGAAAGTAATAAGAATACTCTTAGATTTTTTATCTAAAGGAACCAAGATTTATTATTTACCAGGAAATCATGATGAAGTTCTTAGGAAATTTAATGGTTATGGAATGAAAAATTTTAAAATTAGTAATAAAGCAGTTTTAAAATTAAATGGTAAAAAAGCTTGGTTTTTTCATGGTGATGTATTTGATATAACAATGAAGTATTCTAAATGGGTCGCAAAATTAGGAGGAATAGGATATGATTTTTTGATTAGATTAAATTTTACTGTTAATCGTTTTAGGGAATGGAGGGGTAAAGGAAAAATATCATTTTCTAAATACATAAAATACAAGGTCAAGGAAGCAGTGAAATATGTCAATCAATTTGAAGATATTGCTCTCGGGATAGCTCGTGAAAATAATTATGATTTTGTTGTCTGTGGACACATACATCAACCAGTTATTAGGGATCAAATTATTAAGGGAAAAAAAATAACATATTTGAACTCTGGAGATTGGATAGAAAATTTAACTTCACTGGAATACAACAATGATAGTTGGAGTTTGTTCGAATATGATCCTAATAATTTCAAAAATCTGAAAAAAGAAAGAAAATCAACAATTGATAAATCAACAAACGAACTTTTTGAATCTATGCTTAAAAATTTTAAATCATGAAAATTTTATACGCAGTTCAGTCAACAGGAAACGGACACATAATTAGAGCAAATGAATTAATTAAAATTTTTAAAAATCGAGCTGAGGTTGATGTGTTGATTAGTGGAACTCAATCATCATTAAAATTGAAACATGATATAAAATATCAATATAAAGGCTTGAGTTTTGTATTTGGAAAAAAAGGAGGAATTGATTTTTTCAAGACATTTAAATTATTCAATCCAATAACATTTATTAGAGAGATTTATAATTGTCCAGTTAACAAATACGATTTAATAATTAATGATTTTGAACCTATATCTGCTTGGGCATGTTTATTTAAAAGAAAAAAAAATTGTATTGCATTGAGTCATCAATTCTCTTTATTATCACATAAAGTACCAAAAGGATCAAAAGTGAATCTGATTCAGTCATTTATTTTAAAATATTATTCACCTATTAAGAAAGGCTATGGATTTCATTTTAAAAAATATGATAGAAATTTTTTTTTCCCAATAATTAAATCCAACCTAAGAAATAAAGAAATTAAAAATGGTTCTCATATAACTACATATTTACCATCATATTCAGATGAGTATCTTTATGCTATATTTTCAAAAATATACAAGCAAAATTGGCATGTTTTTTCCCAACATACAAAGCAGAAGTATAGGAGAGGAAATATTTCATTTTTTCCTACAGGATATGAGGAGTTTGAAGAAAGTTTATTATCGTGTTCAGGAGTAATATGTAATTCTGGTTTTGAAACTCCATCTGAAGCACTATTTCTTGGAAAAAAATTACTGGTTATTCCAATGAAATATCAATTTGAACAACATATGAACGCAGTTGCCTTAGACAAAATGGGAGTTAAAGTTCTAAAAACACTTAATAAAAACTCAATTAGTAAGATTAGAAAATGGATTAAAAAGGTTAATCTAATTAGGATGACTTATCCTGATGAAAATAAGAAAATCATTGATAAAATTTTAATTGATTTTATAAGAGAAAAATCAAATAAAAAAATATCTAATAATTTAAAATACTTTACAAACCAAAGGGATACAATACTCTGAGAAAATGTTAGGTTTCCAATTACAAAAATTAAATTTTCACTAGTTCGAGTCAAAATTTGGGAACACTTTTTAGTTTTGTAAAGCGTTGATAATCAGTGTGTATTTTTTTGTGGGTGATACTGGATTCGAACCAGTGACCCCTACCCTGTCAAGGTAGTGCTCTGAACCAACTGAGCTAATCACCCAAAGGACAACGAAATTAAAAAATTAAATTAATTCAGCTATCATACACCTTACACTTCCGCCACCACATTTTTGTATTACAGGAATTGGAATTGTGATAATTTTAGATTCTCTAGATAAAATATTTTTTTGTTCTTTATTTAAAGATAAATAAGCGCTTTTACTTATTACAATAATTTTATTTTTTTTATCACCTAATTGAATTATGTTTCCAGCAAATGTCTCCATTTGGTTCAAGCTAATCTCAACTATATTTTTACCACTATTTTTTAAATATCTTTTCACAAGTTTTCTTTCCTTCAAATCTTTAATTGAATTATAACAAATTAATGCAAAATCATCTCCTATACTCATCATAACATTTGTATGATAAACAACTCCACCATTAGAATCAAATGATGAAAAAATAATTGGTTTATATCCAACATCCTCACAAAAAATATTAAATAATTTTTCATTTGATCTTTTAGAGATTGAACAGTAAGCTAATCTGTTTATTCTATCCAAAATGACACTTCCAGTACCCTCTAAAAAGACACCTTTATTTTCAAATTCTGAGTAATCCTTCAGCAAACTGTATTTAAATCCTATGTCATTTAATTTTTTAATGAATTTATTATTCTTTTCTAATCTTCTTGACTTTGCAAACATTGAATGAATCACGTATTGATTACCATGAAAAGAAATCCAATTATTAGGGAATATATCATCAGATAATTTTTTTTCTTTTTCATTTTCCATGACAATAACATTAATTCCATTTTCTTTTAAAATAGAGCACATATTCGAGAATTCGTCGAGAGCATAGGATTGAATTTGATCTGAACTCAAATTATCTTCGATCTTTTGAAAAAAATTATCTTCAGCAGTATCTACATTATATCCAAAAGATGACGGCTTTATCATTAATATATTTTTAGTTATTTGGCTCATTTATTGTATAATTCTTTTAAAATTTTAAAATTCTATGCTAAAAAATGTTTCATATAACAATCCAAAACAAGAAGATGAAATTAACAATTTTGTTGGAAAGCCCTTCAGTTTAATCGAAAGATTAAAAATGAAAGGAATTGGATCAGGGAAACTATTGATTGTGAGTGCCAGCAAAGAAATTGAAAATTTACTAATTCTTGATCAGAACATTAATCAATGTAACATTGAAAGAAGACCAAAAGG
Source organism: uncultured Bacteroidota bacterium (assembly GCA_902546095.1). Classification (GTDB taxonomy): domain Bacteria; phylum Bacteroidota; class Bacteroidia; order Flavobacteriales; family Flavobacteriaceae; genus Eutrophosalina. The sequence continues at coordinate 22,202 of CACCIQ010000014.1, read as the reverse complement.
TATACTAATTTATTTTAGAGTGCTACTTGAAACATATGCACTTATTATCCCATATTACAAACTCGTAATTTTTAAAGTTGACAGTGATGTTTATACAATACATATTGATCATAGAAAAGTTAAAATCAAAGTTAAAAGTAATAAAGACCATGAGTTCTTTCGAAACATTTTAAATGAAAAAGCAAACTTAAAGATTTAAAAAATTTATTAATTTTATTAAAAAATATCAAGATGAAGAATTCAATTTTAAAATATCTACCACTATTATTTGTTTTCCTTTTTACAGCTTGCGAATTAGAAGATATAATGTCAGACGATGAGCTTATCGATGCGATTATAAACGCTAAGGAAAAGGTCCAGATTCTTGAATCTGATCTTCCATTAGATGCAAAAAATACTATGAGTAGTGATATACCTGATGATTTTTTTGATAAGGGAATTTTAGCTAGTCAAATAGGATATCAAATCAATATGAGGTCATTTGACTTTTTCTTCCTAGGAGTTAAAAGTGATGATATTTTCTTTGATTTGAGTGGAAGAGAGCTTTTTAGGACTGAAGGTTACAATAAGAATGATGATAAAAAAGATGATGATGGTAAAGATGATGATGGTAAAGATGATGATGGTAAAGATGATAAAAGTGATAAAGATGGAAAGAAAGATAGAAAGAAAAATTGCTTTTACCTTGAATACCCAGTATCACTAGAATTACCTGATGGCTCCACAATAAAAGTTAATGATAAAAAGGAAGCAATAGATTCTCTGAAAAAATGGTATAACCTAAACCCTGATGTTAAAGAAAAAGCTAATCTTATTTTCCCAGTTTCTATTTATTGGGTTGAAAAGAAAGAAAAAACAAAATATGATGTAGAAAGTGAAATTGAAATGAAAGAACTTTTTGCTAAGTGTAAAGGCTCAAAGGACAAAGAAAAGAAAGACTAAATATTTAATTAATCTTAATTAAAAATAAGGTATCATTTCGATACCTTATTTTTTTTTTGTAATTGCAAAAACTATGTACAAAACCATTGATAGGCAAATAAAAATAAACCCAATTGGCAATAAATAGAATGGTTCATTTAAATAACCATTTTCATCAACTTCTGAACCAATAAGATAGAATAATCCGAAGCAAACAATTCCTGCAATTAACAGACCAGTCGCTACTTTGTATTTAGTTGCCATATATTATTAAACTTTCTACTTTCATTAACCTGCTTTCTTCTTTCAATCCAACCGTTATGATTGTATTCAGGTAAATCAGGAATTGAATCTAGTGAAGTTTTAAGTAAAGAATATATTTCATTGTCAGTTTCTGATAATTTATTCATATCGATTGGATTTTTTTCATATAAATCTTTTGAAAAGTTAAAAAAGTTGCCATTTTTATAAAGTTTATATTCCTTATTTTGAGCATATACACCCCTGCCCATCGTGGTATCTCCCCATATTGGATCATAATACGTTATTAGAACATCTCTTTCATTGTAATTATTATTAGTCATTAGTGGCAGAATGCTCTTACCATATGACTGTTGATAGTCAAGATTTAGAATATCCTCAAAAGTTGCATAAAAGTCTGTGAAATCAATCATTGCATCAGAAATAAAGCCTTGTTTGATTTGTCTTTTCCAATTAACAATCATTGGAACGTTTGAAGCGTATTTAATTGTTGATCCTTTTGCGCCACGAATCTCAACCCCTTTATTGAGAGTTACAACTTTTGTATCTGTCCCATTATCACCAATGAAAATTAATATTGTGTTATCTAATTTATTTTTATCAAGTGTATTTGAAATCCTACCAACAATTTTGTCCATATAAGTTAACATATCAGAGAAGTAGATTGGTTTATTCCCTTTGTTTCTTTTTTCTAAATCGTTCCAATCATCAGAATCTGGTGTTGGCAGAAAAGGATCATGAACTAAAGCCATGGGATAATAAATAAAAAAAGGATCATCTTTATTTTTATCTATAAAATCAACTATGAAATCTGTAAATATATCTGGCCCATAATCATCTATTCCTCTGTTAAGTTTTTTACCATTTTGAACAATATTTGGATTAGCAAATCTATCTCCTCTTTCTCTCAACCACCATAAACAATATTCATCAAAACCAAACTTATATGGCCTATCTAAATCCTGATTATTATCTAAATCAAACTGAACTCCATTTAACTGCCATTTACCAGCTAGTGCAGTTTTGTAACCATTTTCTTGAAATAAATTTCCAAATGTTTTTTCATCAGGATTTAAATATGTAAAAAATTCATAGTTAACATAATTAGGTTTACCAGTCATAATTTTTACCCGAGTGGGTGTACAAAGTGGTTGTGAGTATGCATTAATAAAATTTATACCATTTAAAGCTAGAGAATCCAGCACTGGCGTTTTATATTCATCCGCACCATTAATTCCGATTGCTTCATAACCAAGATCATCTGCCATAATTAGAATAACATTAGGTTTATCATAAGTTATGTTTGATTCTTCACAAGAATTAAAGAAAAATATAAATGAGATAAATATTAGAGTTCTGGTGTAAAATTTCATAATTTTAAAAGTAGAAAAATGATACATTTTAGCAAAGAAAATATAGATAATCTCGATAAAATTTATAGGTTGAACTTGATCAATAGTTGTACTGGTTACAAGTCTGCTAATCTATTAGGAACAGTAGATTCTGATGGGAATACGAATGTTGCTGTTTTTAGTTCAATAACACATTTAGGGAGCAATCCTGCAATGATTGGATTTGTTCTAAGACCCCGAACTGTCCCAAGGAATACCTATAATAACCTATACAAGATGAAATTTTTTACTGTCAATCACATAAATGTTGACGATATAAATGATGCTCATCACACTTCTGCAAAATACCCTAAAAAAATTTCTGAGTTTGATAAAACCAATCTAGAACCTGAATTTCTAGATGGATTTGTAGCCCCCTTTGTAAAAAGTTCAAAAATTAAGCTTGCCTGTAAATACTTAAATGAATATAGTATTAAAGAAAATGATACTATTTTGGTTGTTGCCTCAATTGAGGGATTATATGTTGAAAAAGAAATTTTACAGGAAGATGGATGGTTGAGACTTGATCATGCAAAAACTGTTGCAATAAATGGTTTAGATGGATATGCAGAGACCAAATTAATTGAGAGATTTGAATATGCACGACCTAAAAAATGAGTGAGATAGTCAACAATAAAATTGAAAAGTATATTGAAGAAAATTCATCAAAAGAATCAAAAATTTTAAAGGATTTAAATAAAGAAACAAATCTTAAAATTTTGAATCCAAGAATGTTAAGCGGCCATCTGCAGGGTAGATTTTTATCGATTATAAGCAGGTTAATCAAGCCAAAAAAAATACTTGAAATAGGAACCTACACTGGATACTCTGCTATTTGTTTGTCAGAGGGTCTAGTCAAAAATGGTATTATTCATACTATTGATAGTAATGAAGAGCTTAATACAATCCAAAATAAATATTTTAAAAAAACTAATAATTCAAATTCAATAATTCAACATATTGGTGACGCAAAGGAGGTTATCAAAAAAATTGATGAAATTTTTGATATAATATTTATAGATGCTGATAAAGAAAATTATATACAATATTATAATCTATCTATAGACAAATTAAAGTCAGGCGGACTTATAATTGCTGACAACGTGCTATGGACCGGGAAAGTTGTGGACCCTAATTCATACGACGATGAACTTACCCAATATTTGATAGATTTTAATGAAATGGTAAAAAATGATGAAAGAGTTGAAAATATTATTCTGCCAATTCGAGACGGATTAAATATTATTATAAAGAATTAAAGATCTCTTTTAATAGATCCTGTTAAATCATCAATATCATCTTTTACTTTATCTATTTCTTTTGAAATAGAATCTGTATCGATGCCTTTTTTCTCAGCGCTTTTCTTAATTTCAGTTTTTATTTCTTGAGTAGCATCCTTTACTTTCTTAATACCCTTTGCCATTCCTTTGGCTATATCAGGAATTTTATCTGCTCCAAAAATCATTAGAATGATAAAAAAAATAAATACTATTTCAGCTCCGCTGATAAATAAAAATATCATCCTTGAATTCTTGATTTAAATTTATCAAAATCTGTATTTTCCTCTTTTTTAGGCCATGAATTATTTCTAGTATCTACGTCGGCTGTTTCCTCGTCTGGATCTAAAATAATCTCTGATATTTTTTTATCAGATGTAATAACTTTTCTAACCTCCTTATCATTCTTTCTCCAAACTTGGGCAGGATACCTCTTTCGAATAACCTCACCATCCTCAAACTTAATATCAACAATTATTGGCATCACTAATCCACCTGGTTTTTCAAATACAATTTCATAAAAATATTTTGGTATTTGTAAATCACTAATCTCTTCACTAGAGTAGTTTTCGTTTAAATAGTTATTTAATAATTTGGAATTTTCTAAAGGATCTTTATCTCTATTATTTTCTAAATCATTTTCAAAATTTTCAAAGAAAATTAGGGGTCTCAATCTATTTCTTACCAAGCCTCTCTCTTTCATGATTTCTTTCATCTCTTCACCCGGATTGGGAGATACAAAATATTGGTTTAATTCTTTTATAGAAATATCTACAAAATCAGTTGTGTAAAACCATCCTCTCCAAAACCAATCTAAATCAACAGCTGAAGCATCTTCCATGGTTCTAAAGAAATCCTCAGGAGTTGGATGTTTAAACATCCATCTTTGAGAATATGTTTTAAAAGCATAGTCAAACAACTCCTTACCCATTATTGTTTCTCTCAAAATATTTAAAGCAGTTGCTGGCTTTCCATAAGCATTTGGACCTAGACTGTAAACATTTTCAGGGTTAGACATTATAGGAGCAAGATAATTTTGATCAACACTCATATAATCAGTTATCATATTTGCTGGTCCTCTGTCAGAGGGAAAATTCTTATTTGGATATATTGCATCTGGATATTTTTCACCAAATTCTTGCTCAGCTAGGTATTGTACAAAGGTAGTTAGACCCTCATCCATCCAAGCCCATTGTCTTTCATCACTATTTACGATCATCGGGAAAAAATTATGGCCTATTTCATGAATAATAACTCCAATCATTCCAAATTTAACATCATCAGAATATGAGCCATCGATATTTGGTCTACCAAAATTAAAACATATCATAGGGTATTCCATTCCAATGTTATGAGCATGAACAGAAACGGCTTTGTGATATGGATAATCAAAAGTATATTTCGAAAATGATTTTAGTGCCTCAACAACAGTAATTGTTGAATATTCCTCCCAAAGCGGATTACCCTCTCTTGGATATATTGAAACAGCCATTACATCTTCATTTCCAATTTTTACTGCCATCATATCAAGTATATATTTTCTAGACGTGGCAAAAGCAAAATCTCTTACATTTTTAGCTGAAAACTTCCATGTTTTTTTCTGATTAGAAAAGGTTTTTTCAGCTTCAATTGCTTCATCCTGTGATACAATTATTACTGGCTTATCGTATGATTTTTTTGCTTGATTATATCTTTTCATCATCTCCTTGCTATATACATCCTTTCTGTTAGTTAATTCACCCGTAGCTTCTAAAATATGATCAGATGGTACTGTGATATTAACCTCGTAATCTCCAAATGGTAAAGCAAACTCACCATCACCCCAAAACTGATAATTTTGCCAACCTTCTACCTCATTGTAAACACACATTCTTGGGAAAAATTGAGCGATTATATATGCTCTATTTTCATCATTTGGAAAAGTTTCATATCCTGATCTTCCATCTTGCTTTACATGATCATTAATGTTGTACCACCACTTGATTTTAAACTGAAAACTTTGCCCAGTTGAAATTGGGTTTGGCAAATCAATCCTCATCATAGTTTGATTAATTATGTATCTTAAAGGCTTATCATCAATATCCTTTACATACTCAATATTAAAACCACCATCAAAAGGATCTGATAGAAATTCTTTATCAAATGAATCCGGGATATATGCAACTGAAACTCCTTCAGAATTAATATCTAAACTTGGTGAATCTTTTTTTCTAACATTTTGATCCAACTGAACCCACAAATAACTTAATGTTTCAGGTGAATTATTTGTATACGTTATTGTTTCATCTCCATATAATTTTTTGTTTTTATCATCTAACTCAACATTTATCTTGTAATCAGCTCTTTGTTGATAGTATGCTGGTCCAGGGGCACCTGAGGCTGTCCTAAACATGTTTGGGCTTGCAAACTCGTCATAAAGTTGTCTAAATTTATTTGTATTTGTATGACCTTGTTGTTTGTTATCTTGGGGAAAAATATTAATTGGAAAAACAAAACTTATAATTAAAATTGCAAGAAAGATTTTTTTCATAATAAATAAAATTGGATAGTAAATTTAATAAATATATACTTAAGGTAATGAGATGGAACTTTGAAAGTTTTCAGATGTATGTATATAACTTTTTTTATAATCATTAACTCTAAAAAGGATTATATTTTTTTGATTCCTAAATGATTGAAATAATATTTTATTTTCAACAATTAAACTTTTAATTTTTTTAGCATTGAATACTTCTATATAATAAATAACCAAGTCATTTTTTCTTTCATATCCTAGGAAATCTAATTCTAGTTCAGTTTCGATACTGTAAATTTTAAAATTATTGATTAAATATTCTTTAATTATAGAATTTGTTTGATCATAATCATCATAATCTAGCTCATTCATTTCAAATCCTAAATCTTTTTCTAAATCATCATGAAATATCTTTAAACTTATTTGATATGTTCCTGACTTGTCACTGTAATCTATAAGCGTAGAGCTCACATAGTACTTGTGAGAAAAAATAAATATTAATATTGTAATTAATTTAATTATTAATTGATTCATGAAATTTTTGAAAATTTGTTAATACAAGAATATGATTTGAATTTCTAAAGTCTCTCTCCACATCATAATTTTCCATTGATCCAATTACAAACTCATACACATCATTAATTTCTAAATTATAATTATTTATAAAAAAGTCAACACCATAAAATTGAATGATATCTACTACAGTACCAGATCTTGATTCTAATAATCTGGCTTTTCTAAGAGTATCATAATATCCGCTCAGTTGTTTGTATATTCCATCAATATCTAGAGGCATAATGGGAAGTAGGATTACATTAACAAGTATACTTGCTGAATTTTTATAGGCTATTTTTTCTTCCCTTTTACCCTTAAATCCAGGGATTCCTGCGTCATCAAAGTTAAAAACTTCTTTCTCTTCAACCTGTTTCATATCAGCAAATAAGTCACCAGACAAATTAAAAGGAGAAACAGTAACACCCTCTAATTCATTTACTATTGGTTCTAAATAAACCCTAATCGAATCAGCTTCATAAACTGATTTTTCAATAATTATCATTTGAGTTTTAATTTGAACAGAAGTAAAAAAAATTGAATCATTTTCCCTCACTCCCACTTTAAAAAAACCATCACTATCAGTAATTGTTTTGCCGCCTGACGAACTATTAATTACGTGTATGCCACTTACATTAATTGTATCATTAAGAACTTCGCCAACAATTGTCTTAAAATTTCTTTCTTGGCTAAAAAGAAAATTAGATATAAATACAAAGAATAATATGTATCTAACTTTTTGCAATTGACTTAACAAACTTTTTACTTTGTTTAACAAGAAAATCAATCAATTCAAACTCATTGTCTTTTTGAAGTAAAATTCTGTCAGGAAAATTATCGTCACAGTAAAGCAAGAACTCATTTATTTTATCATTTGGAATCATTAAATTTTGAATAAAAAATAAATCATCATAAAGTTCTCTTAATAGGTCACTTGGATTATATTTAAATGATTTCTCATTTTCATTTGAATCTTTTTTTAAAGAGTTAGAGATAAGTCTATATAAATTCACAAAATTTAAACCATCCTTAAGTTTACCTTGCTCATTAATTACGTTTGTTACTCTAGTGGATTTATCGAATGTGTAATCAAATCTTTTAAATTCTTCTTCTTTAAGATCCAAAAATTTTTCTTGATTTTCTGGTGTCACAACAACTTGGTCAAGTTCCGTAACTTTTTCATTTACGTCAATTACAATTCTATTTTTTTGCAAAATCTCTTTGGTAATACTTAACTCCCTAATTTGGTATTGCACTGATGAAAAAATTAACTTATCATTAAGTTTAACCTCAATTTCAAATTCACCTTCATCATTTGTTGTTGTAGCCATTTGTGATGTATTATTAACAACATTTGCAGAGCTGACATTAACATTCTTATACAAAACTTTTCCTCTAATCCAGGTTCTATAATCATTTTGTGAAAATGATAAATTAAATGAAAATAAAATAAAAAGTGTCAATAAAACTCTCATATTAATCCAAGGATTTAATCTTTATATTTTTAAATTTTATTGGATGACTTTCAGATTGCAAAGAAATATATCCCTCACTCAACTTTTGGTCTTTTTTATGAATCATATTTTCAGGAAGCCTACCATCATCACCATATCTCAAATTCGTATATGTTAAAACAGTTTTTCCATTTATAAGGTGATGAGCTATTGAATCGGAGTAAACAATAATTTCTGCCTCTACCCAATCATCATTATCATAAGTATCAGAATTAGATCTCGTACAATGTTTTTTTACTTTTTCAAAATTCATATCAACATCGGTTCCAGGTGTACAAAGGTTCCCTGTAGGCCTATTTCCAGTTCCAAGCCCACCTAAAAACTGGGTTTCGATGCTAACAGGAAAAGGCTGATCAATAAGCATGGTTTCTGGGTGTTGACTGTGAAACATGACACCACTATTTTTAGTTGCCCAACCTTCACCTCCATTAGCTTGCTTTCCAAAAAACTTGTATTCTAACTTGAGATGATAATTTTTAAATTTTTTCTTAGTGTAATATAGATGACCATATCTAAAATCAAAATTTTCATAGTTCTCATAAGAGACTTGAATTTCTCCATCTTTTACTTTAAAAGTATTTCCAAAATTTTCACCACTTGGATAGCCCTTAATTTTAACAGTCCAATCATCAAGATTGTTCCCATTAAAAATGTATTCCCATTCATCATCATTAGATAAGCTTTTGAATCCTATTGAAATAAAAAAAATCGCTAGAGCTAGATAAAAAAAATTTAAATATTTTTTCATAACTATATTTTTATCTGAGCGGGAGACCGGGTTCGAACCGGCGACATTCAGCTTGGAAGGCTGACGCTCTACCAACTGAGCTACTCCCGCAAAAAAAATTTTATTTATTTTAACAAATAAATTTCTGTCATTGAATTTAACTATAAAATTGATTAAATCAAACGAGCTTCTATTTTTAAGAAGTAAAATTCTTAGAAATAATCTAGATCCAAATAAATGTAGATTTATTGGAGATGATTTTATTGACTCTTATCACTTTGGAGCCTTTAATTCAAATAGTCTTGTTGGTGGAGTAACTATAATAAATAATAAATGTGAGAAAATGAAAATTGAAAATTGTTACCAAATGAGGGGACTATGTGTTGATGACTCATTTCAAAATAGAGGAATTGGAAAAAAACTTGTTAAAAAAGTTGAGGAAAAGCTAAAAAAATTAAAAATTGATAATGTTTGGATGAATGCTAGAGAATCTGCTATTCAATTTTACTTAAATTTAAATTATACAAACACAAATATTAAGTACTCTATTGGGCAAATTGGTCTTCATTTTCTAATGTATAAAAAACTATGATAGATTATAAATTAGTATGTTTGATATTCTTAGCTTTTGGATTTAGTACAGTGAAATCTCAAAATATTAATTATAAAACGTTGTTAGGAATTGAGCATTCCAATTTAGTAGGTGATTCATTAAAACTGGAGAAAAACACATTCATTGCATTTGAAAAAATGAAAAAAGCAGCTTTAAATGATGGAATAAAAATAAAAGTTGTTTCAGGATTTCGTGATTTTAAAAGACAAAAAGAAATATGGAATAATAAATTTTTAAAATTTACCAAAGAGTATAACTTTAGTGGGATTGATGCCATAAATGAAATTATTCGTTTTTCAACAATTCCAGGTACCTCAAGACACCACTGGGGAACTGAAATTGATGTAATAGATGAAAAATATAAAAATGAAAAAAATCCATTGATGTCAGATAAATATGAAAAAGATGGAATTTTTTCAAAATTAAAAAAGTGGATGGATGAAAATTCAGAAAAATTTGGTTTTTACCTAGTTTACACTAACAATCCAAACAGAGCAGGTTTTGAATATGAGCCTTGGCATTATACTTATCTGCCAATTTCAAAAAAATATCTTAATGAACTTTTAAAAATTGATGTAATTGAAATAATATCAAAAATTGATATTGAGGGTAAAGATTTATTTACTGAAAATTTTATTGAAGATTATTTCAATAATAATATTCTACAAATTAATCCTGATTTGAAATAATATTTAATAACTAAATTTGCAGATATAAAATAGTTTGAAAAAGCAAAAGAAATTAATCCTCTTAATTCTAGATGGCTGGGGTATTTCAGATGATAAAAAAATATCTGCTGTAGCTAATGCTAATACTCCTTATTATGATTACTTGATTGAAAATTATCCTAATGCAAAACTAATAACACATGGAGAAAGTGTAGGCCTTCCTAAAAATCAAATGGGAAATAGTGAAGTTGGCCATATTAACATTGGTGCTGGAAGAGTAGTGTTTCAGGAGCTAGCAAAAATTAATAATGATATAAATAATGGGACTTTTAAAGAAAATCAAAAATTGAATGAAGAGATTGATCGGGCTATTTTAAATAATAAGAATATTCACCTAATTGGATTAACTTCTTACGGCGGAGTTCACTCTCATATATCACATCTATTTGAGATCATTAATGTTTTAGAGGAAAAAAATGCAAAAAATTCTTTCATCCATGCATTCACTGATGGAAGAGATGTTGATCCAAAATCAGGTATTAAAAATATTCAAGAAATTTTAAATTTTATAGAAGATAAAAATATTGAATTAGCATCAGTTTGTGGAAGATACTACTCAATGGACAGAGATAAAAGATGGAGTCGTATAAAAAAGGCTTACGATCTTTTGGTTCATGGTATTGGTAAAAATTCAATATCAGCACTAAATTCAATCCAAGAAAGTTATAATCGAGGTATTACCGATGAATTTATAGAGCCAATAGTGATGATGAAGAGAGATAAACCAATGGCTCAAATCAAAGATGAAGATCTTGTTATCTTTTTTAATTTTAGAACTGATAGGGGAAGACAACTAACCGAAGTTTTGACTCAATATGATTTAGATGATTTTGATTTAAAAAAATTGAATTTAAATTTTCTGACAATGACAAAATATAATGATGAATATCATGGTATTTCAACAATTTATGAAAATGAAAATTTAAAAGATACACTTGGAGAAGTTTTAGCAAGTAATAATATGAAGCAAATAAGAATTGCTGAGACCGAAAAATATCCACATGTTACATTCTTTTTTAATGGTGGCTCTGAAGAAGAATTTAGAAATGAAAAAAGAATTCTGTGTCAATCTCCAAAAGTTGCAACATATGATTTAAAGCCTGAAATGAGTGCTAATAATATTACAAAAGCAATAATTCCAGAGATTAATAATATTAATACTGACTTTATCTGCTTGAATTTTGCAAATCCTGATATGGTTGGTCATACAGGTAATTTTAGTGCAGCTGTAAAAGCTTGTGAAACCGTAGATAAATGTACTAAAGCAGTTGTCACAGAAGCAATTAAAAATAAATACTCAGTAATGATAATTGCAGATCATGGCAACAGTGATATGATGATAAATGAAGACGGTAGTCCCAATACTGCTCACACAATAAATCCTGTACCAATTATTGTTATTGATGAAAATGTAGCTAAAGTAAAAGATGGGATACTTGCAGACATAGCTCCAACAATTTTAAAAATTATGAATATAAATAAACCGTCATTGATGACAGGTGATTGTTTAGTATGAAAAAAATAATTTTAATAATTCTGATATTTTTTACTTCATGTAAAAATCCTAACACTAAAAATAAAGATCATTCAGAATCTGATAAGGATATTGAATATGTTGACTTAATTGGAGATTTTGAAAGAAAAGATTTGACAAAAAGCCCTTACGACTCATGGTATATTGAAAACTATGATAAGTATGAACTTGATGTTGAAACGGCAAAAAAAATCAAAAAATTAATAAATCGTAAAATATCAATCAAAGTTATAATGGGAACATGGTGCAGTGACAGCAGAGATAATGTACCAGGATTTTTTAAATTAATGGATTACTTAAAATTCAGTGATAGACGAGTCGAATTGATTGGGCTCGATGTTGATAAGAAAAATCCAAATGAGGATGAATTAAAATATGATATAATCAATATCCCAACTTTTATTTTTTACAAAAATGGAGAAGAAATTAATAGGATTGTAGAATTAACAATTGAATCAATTGAAAAAGATATTTTAAAAATTCTTGAAGGTTCCGGATATGAAAATGCATATTATGGATTCTAAAAAGATAATTCTAAAATCCATTGATGAAATTAAACTCATGCATGAAAGTGCACAACTAGTTTCTAAAACCTTAGGCTTAATTGCAAAAGAGATTAAGCCAGGAGTCACCACACTTTTTCTAGATAAACTAGCTGAGGAATTTATTAGAGATAATGGAGGAAAACCTGGGTTTTTAGGAATGTATGATTTCCCAAATACATTATGTGTTAGTCCAAATTACGAGGTTGTACATGGTATCCCAAATAACAAACCGCTTTCTGATGGTGATATTATTTCAATTGATTGTGGTGTACTAAAAAATGGTTTTTATGGAGATCATGCATATACTTTTAAAATTGGTCAGGTAAGTGATAAAGTTGAAAAGCTTCTAGATACAGCACTTGAGTCTCTCTACATTGGAATTCAAGAATTTAAATTGGGAAATCGAGTTGGAGATATCAGTCACGCAATCCAAGCACATAATGAATCAAATGGTTATGGTGTCGTGAGAGAATTAGTTGGTCACGGACTAGGTAAAGATTTACACGAAGCGCCTGAAATACCAAACTATGGTAAAAAGGGTAATGGAAAAAAATTTCAAAATGGGATGGTTATAGCTATCGAACCAATGATAAATATGGGAACAGAAAAAGTTGTTTTTTTAAAGGATGGATGGACAGTTGAAACTGCTGACAAACTTCCTAGTGTTCACTTTGAACATGATGTCGCTTTAATAGATGGCAAGCCTAGACTACTATCAACTTTTGATTTTATATATGAATCTTTAGGCATAAAGTCAGAGGAAGAAAATGAATTTAAGTGGAATGAAGCAAGTAGTTAAATTCTTACTAAATAATTTTCCAAGAGGTTTTCTCATAAGATTAAGTATTGCAATCAGACCATTATTTAATTTTGTCCTGTCAGGACAAAAATTTATTGATCCAATAAATGAAAGGTCTTACTCCAAGTTTTTTCCATACGGTTATAATAGTCCTAGAAAAAATGCTCTTTCACTAGGTACACTTTCATTAGAGAGACATAGATTATTATGGTTATACTTAAAAAATGAAACCTCTTTTTTTCTAGAAAATAATAAGATACTACACGTTGCACCTGAGCAATGCTATTATAATTTTTTTAAAAAACATTTCAAAAATTATATCACAGTTGATCTTAACTCTCCTCTAGCAGAATACAAAGCTGATGTTTGTGATATGCCATTTGAAAGTAATTCATTTGATTTTATATTATGCAACCATGTTCTAGAACATGTTTATGATGATGAATTGGCAATTATTGAATTAAGAAGAGTTTTAAAAAAAAATGGTATTGCAATTTTACAAGTTCCCTTGAACTTAAATTTGAATAAGACGATAGATGGAAGGGATATAAATGATATTAAAAAAAGAAATGAATTATTTGGTCAATATGATCACTTTAGAATTTATGGAGCTGATTTTTTTGACAAAATTAAAAGTCATGGATTTAAGGTAAATAAAATACGTTACTGTGATAATCTATCTAAAGATGAAATTAAAAAATATGGTTTAATTGAGGATGAAATTATTCCTGTATGTATTAAGGTTGAATAACTAATTTTTTAAATCCGTCAGACATATATTCAGATAAATTATTATCAGAATCAAAATAAATTATATAGGCTTCTATTTCTTCATTATTTTCAGTCAAGCTTATTGAATAATCTAAACTACCAACCATCATTGCAGTTGCATATGCATCAGCTGTAAAACAAGATTCAGAAATTACAGAAGCACTTAAAATATTGGTTTGTTGAGATTGACCATTAATTGGATTCAAAGTATGAACATATTTTTTACCACTTTTCGGGTCAACTCTATAATTTCTATAATTTCCAGATGAGGCAATTGAAATATTATTCAATTGAATTTTTTTAGTTATTACATCCCCATTTTTATTTTTTTCGGGATTTTCAATTCCAATTTTCCAAAAACTATCCTTAAAATGATTCCTACCTTTAGATCGTAATTCTCCACCTATATTAATCATATAATCATTCACTCCATTTGTGTCAAGCATTTCTGCAATTATATCAACTGCATAGCCTTTGGCTATAGCATTAAAATCTAGCTTAGTTAATAAATTTTGTTTTAATACTTTATTATTTACAATTGATACTTTATCAAATCCAACTGATTTTAAAATAAGTAAAATTTGATTTTGCTCAATATCATTTATCTCTTTATTTGGACCAAAACCGTAGTATTCAAGTAATTCTCCGATTGTTGGATCAAATAGTCCAGCAGTTTTTTGAAATATCACTTTAGATTTATTAAATACATCAATAAATAATTCATCAACAACAACATCTTCATTTTTATTTACTCTAGAAATTATTGAGCTATCAATGTAAGTAGATAATGAATTATTAAATATTGAAAAAATTGAATCTAGATCTGATTGTTTGATTAAGTCTTCAGCATGACTAAAAAACTTAACATTGTAGTATGTCCCAAAGATAGATCCCTGAAATTCTTCATAAGGCTTTTGATAATTACAAGAAATTATTAATAAAGAAACTATTGTTACTAAACAGTATTTTTTAAAAAAATAATACTTATTCACCAAAATCATCGAATCTAATATTCTCAGGTGGTACACCAAAGTCTAATGCCATTTTATCAACTGCCTTATTCATCAGAGGTGGTCCACAGTAATAAACTTCAATATCCTCAGGTGATTCATGATGATTTAAATAATTATCTATGACAGCTTGATGAATAAAACCAATAAAACCGTCTCCTTCTCCATCAAGACCATCTTTAACTTTCCAATTATCTTCCTCCAATGGTTCAGAAAGTGCTATATAAAACTTAAAATTTGGAAAATCTTTTTCTAGAGCTCTAAAATGATCAACATAGAATAATTCTCTTTTTGATCTTCCTCCATACCAAAAATTTACTTTTCTACCAGACTTAATAGTTCTAAATAAATGATATAAGTGAGATCTCATTGGTGCCATACCTGCTCCACCTCCTATATACAACATTTCAGCATCGGACTCGTTAATAAAAAAGTCTCCATAAGGACCCGAAATTGTAACTGTATCACCAGGTTTTTTTGAGAAAACATAAGTAGAGGCAATTCCAGGATTAACATCCATCCAAGCATTTTTATTTCTATCCCAAGGTGGAGTTGCTATTCTAACATTCAACATTATTTCTTTACCCTCTGCTGGGTAAGAAGCCATAGAGTAAGCCCGTTCTACATCTTCGTCATTTTTCATTTTTAAATCCCACAAACCAAATTTATCCCACTCCAATTTAAACTTGTTTGCATCATCTGGATGTTCTTTTGGGTGAGAAGTTATATCTATGTCTTTGAAATCTACCTCACATTTGGGTATTTCAATCTGAATATACCCTCCAGCTTTATATTTCATTTCCTCAGGTATTTCGACAACAAATTCTTTAATAAATGAAGCAACATTATAATTTCTAACAACTTTAGCTTCATACTTTTTAATTCCAAAAACCTCCTCAGGAACATGAATTTTCATATCCTCTTTGACCTTAACTTGACAACCTAACCTCCAACCATCTTTAATTTCTTTCCTTGAGAAATGAGGAACTTCTGTTGGTAAAATTTCTCCTCCTCCGTCATTGACAATACATTTACATTGAATACACGTTCCACCACCCCCACATGCTGATGGTAAAAAAACTTTGTTGTCTCCCAAAGTAGAAAGAAGCGTACTGCCGGAATCAACCTCAATTTCTTTCTCTTCGTTAATTAAAATTTTCACAGGACCAGAGGGTAAAAGCTTAGCTTTTACACCAAGCAACATAGCTACTAAAACAAAAATTATCATTATAAAAATGATAGCACTAATTAATATATATGTATAAACACTCATAGTTACAATTTAATTCCCATAAAACTCATAAATCCAATTGCCATCAAACCAGTAATGATAAAGGTTATTCCTAAACCTCTTAGCGGTGCTGGAATATTTGAGTATGCAATTTTTTCTCTTATGGCAGCAATACCAACAATAGCTAAAAACCAACCAACACCAGATCCAAAACCATAAACAGCAGCCTCACTAACACCTGAAAAATCTTTAATCTGCATGAAAAGAGAACCTCCTAAAATTGCACAATTCACAGCAATCAGTGGAAGAAAAATTCCTAGAGAACCATATAAAGCAGGTGAAAATTTCTCAACAATCATTTCAACCAACTGTACCATGGAAGCAATAACAGCAATAAACATTATTAAGCTTAAAAAACTAAGGTCAAGCTCAGCATACTCCGGACCAATCCAAGCTAAAGCACCATCAGAAAGTAAATATTCAAAAATTAAATAATTTAAAGGTACCGTTATAGTTAAAACAAAAATTACCGCAAATCCCATTCCTACACCATTTTTTAAGGTTTTTGAGATAGCTAAGTATGAACACATTCCTAAAAAATATGCGAATACCATATTTTCAATGAAAATACTTTTTACAAAGAGATTTAAATATTGTTCTAACATATTAATTTTCTTCTATTAAAGTCCTATTTCTCGATCTCTGAATCCAAATAATTAAACCAACAGTAATAAGAGCCATTGGGGATAATAACATAAATCCATTATTTACATAGCCATATTCCTCATAGATAAAATCTGGAATAACTTGAATACCCCATAGTGTTCCAGCACCAAAGAGTTCTCTAAAAAAAGCTACAATGATTAATATAATACCATAGCCAATTGCATTACCAATTCCATCTAAAAACGATTTCCAAACTCCATTGCCCAAAGCAAATGCTTCTAACCTACCCATAACAATACAATTAGTAACTATTAAACCAATAAATATTGATAATTCTTTACTAACATCATAGGCATAGGCTTTTAAGAATTGATCAACAAGAGCAACCAATGAGGAGATTACAACAAGAAAAACAATAATTCTTATTCTATTTGGAATTAAGTTTCTAAGAACAGATATAATTACATTACTACATGCCATTACAAAAATTACTGACATAGTCATTACAACAGCTGGTTTAAGTTGTACTGTTATTGCCAAAGCTGAGCAGATTCCAAGTACCTGAACTGTGATAGGATTGTTATCGTCTAAAGGATCAGTTAATAGTTTTCTATTTTTCTTTGATAAGATTGGTTCATCGCTCCTGCCAATAAATAGAAAAGATGGTTTTTTTGTATTTTTCTTATCCATAATTTACAGCTGAGCAATATTTAATTTTTCCAAGTAAGGTAAATAATTGTTTAATCTCTCTTTTATCATATTTGTTACACCATCACCAGTAATAGTAGATCCAGAAATTGCATCTACTTCATGATCATTTTTATCTTGATTTTTTGGATCATTGTTTCCTTTTAAAACAGTAATTCCAACTAATTCTCCATTTTCGTTGAATACTTTTTCATTTACAAAACTTTCTTTAAACCAATCTTTAGTAATTTCAGCTCCAAGACCAGCTGTTTCACCCTTGTGATCAAATGAAACGCCATTGATGGTGTTGAAATCACTTTTTAAAGATATGTAACCCCATATTGCATCCCAAAGTCCAACACCTCTTAATTCTATTATATAATATTTTTCAGATTCTACTTCAGCTACATACAAAGGAAAATGCTGATTTTTATAATCTTTCTTAAGTTCTTTTGCTAAATTAATTTCAGAAAATGGGTTAAGAGATTCGTTTACTGACCCATCAATTTTTAGTGCTAATTCTTCTTTAATGTATTTAGAATATAAACCTTCAGCCTCTTCTCTAGAAACATTAATTCCTATTGTTGAAAGTATATTTTGCATCTTTTCGTTTTTTACATTTTCTTTTTGCATTGGCTTGAGTGTTTGGGAAGTAAAAGCCAAAATAGATGCTATGCCAATAACCATTACACCAACGAAAAGAAAAGTATATATATTAGAATTTTTATCCATTAAGCCATTTTTAATTTTGAATTAAGTCTTTTCTCTCTTCTTTTAATACTAGCATCAATAACATAATGATCAATGGTTGGAGCAAACACATTCATTAAAAGTATTGCAAGCATAACACCTTCAGGATATGCAGGATTAAAAACTCTAATTAAAATACAGAAAACCCCAACTAAAACTCCATATATCCATTTACCTTTTAGCGTTTGAGCTGCTGATACAGGATCAGTGGCCATAAAAACAACACCAAAAGCAAATCCACCAACAATTATATGATTGTACCAATCAAAACTCATCAATTCATTAGCACCCCACAGATTAAATAACATGCCTGTCAAAGCTGCTCCAATTACAGATCCAACCATTATTCTCCAACTTCCTACACCTGTGTAAATCAATATAAATGCTCCAATTAATACCATCAATGTAGATGTCTCAGCAATAGATCCAGGAATTGAGCCAATAAACATATCCATCATACTAAACTGATCAGTTGATCCACCTGCAGCAAGCATTCCTAGAATAGTTTCTCCAGAAACACCATCAACATTAGATGCCTCAGAGACCCATACCTGATTTCCAGACATATATGTAGGGTATGCAAAAAATGCAAAAGCTCTCGCTGTTAAAGCAGGATTCAAAATATTCATTCCTGTTCCACCAAAAGCTTCCTTTCCAATTAAAACCGCAAAAGCTACGGAAATGGCTACCATCCATAACGGAATATCTACAGGCATTATCATAGGAATTAAAAGACCTGTAACCAAATAACCCTCATTTACTTGATGACCTCTAAAAACGGCAAAAGCAAATTCAATTCCAAGACCTACAATATATGAAACAGCAATCATTGGAAGAATTTTATAAGATCCATGAATTAATGCATCTAGGACAGTAAATTCTTCACCTGTTTGATATAAATACTGATAACCAGTATTATAAATTCCATAAAATAAAGCAGGAAGAAGAGCAATAATTACTGTGATCATAACTCTTTTTAAATCAATTCCATCCCTTATATGTGCACCCGTTTTTGATGTATGATTTGGTACAAATAAAAAAGTTTCAAAAGCATTGAAGGCGGGATATAACTTTTCAAGTTTTTGACCTTTATCAAAAGGTGCCTTCATTTTATCAACTATTCCTCTTAAATTCATATTATAAAGTTTCTTTAATTAAATAATCTAAACCATTTCTAACAATTGTTTGCGCTTCGATTTTTGATGATGATGCATAATCAATCAAAGCAAAATCTTCTGGTGCGACTTCATATATTCCTAATCTTTCCATTTTTTCAATATCTCCAATCATACACTCTTTGACTAATTGCATTGGATAAATATCCATAGGAAACACTTTTTCCATTTCACCAGTGACAACAAATGCCCTTTCCTCACCATTTAAATTAGTATCATAATCTTTAGGCTTTGATGAATTAAGCCATCCGAATGATGATCTGTATATACTTGGGACCGAATTATTAATAAAAGGAATCCAGCCAAACAACTTGTAATTATTTCCCTCTTTTAGGACCGAAATGTTATTATTATAGAAGCCTATGTAACTATCTGGTTCAACTGTTTTTCCAGTTAAAACATCACCATTAATAATTCTACATTGAATATCATTTTTAAAATCAATTAGATTAAATATTGATTGTAGTTTTGCCCCAATAACAGTCCTAAAATATTTTGGGTTATTAATTGGAGGACCAGAAACTGCAAGAGTTCTAGTCGGAATAAACTCGCCCTCTAAAAATAAATTACCTATAATGCAAACATCTTCAGGTCTGATTATCCAAACAGATTCACCAATACTAATTGGATCAATATGATGAATCTGAACACCAACATTTCCAGACGGATGAGGTCCAGAAAAAATATTTTTATTAAAATCATCTAATTCTTTATTTAAAAATTCTTGATTTTTATTTATTCCAATATTTAGATTCCCAGGCGTGATTTTTTCAAGTATCTTAAGTCCATATTTGAATAACTCAATTTGGTCTTTAAGAATAAATTCGAAATCTACAGAAAGAGGAGCAGAATCAAAACATGAAATAAAAATAGATTTAGGATTTTGAAGAGGATCTGCTATGACATCAAATGGTCTTTGTTTAATGAAAGGCCAACATCCAGATTCTAATAAAATATCAATTATATTTTCTCTGTTAATATTTTCCAATGCTGGAATTTTATGCTTAATTGCAGAATCATTTTTGTTAGTTGAGATTGTAATATCTAATATTTTTCTTCGTTCACCTCTAACTATTTTTTCAATCTTTCCATGCGATGGTGAAACAAATTTGATATTTTCATTTGACTTGGAATAAAAGATAGGTTGACCTCTTTTTACAATATCACCCTCTTTTACTAAAAGCTTGGGCATGATGAGATGGAAGTCGTCTAAAATTAGTGCGAGTTTACTTGGTAAAGGAACTTTTTTTAATTCTTTATCTGCTACACCTTTGATATTTATGGATAAACCATTTTTGATTACAATGCCCTTTGACATAAATCCAATAAAATTCGCTGTAAATATACAACGAAGTAAAATATTTATTACTAATATTATGTAGTTTTTTTATGGTAAAATCCAATCTATTTATTAACTGCTTGTTTTTAATAATTTTTTTATTAAATAATTGCTTTTCACAAGAGAAAATTGTAAAAAGTGTAAGTATATCTGGAGCTCCGTCTAACGGCAATAAAATTGTTTTTTTTAATAACGAAATTATGAATGTAAATTTTGATGAGCTAAGTGCAAAACCTTACAATTTTTATTACTTAGTTGAACATTATGATTATAACTGGGAACTTTCAAATATTTTTAAAAATGAGTACATTACTGGTTTTGATGATATACGTATTTCTAACTATAAAAATTCATTTAATACTTTACAGAAATTTACTAATTACTCATTTAATATCCCCAATAGATATTTTAAAATCAACTCATCTGGAAATTATAAATTAATTGTTAAGGACAATAGAAATAATATTGTTTTTGAAAGAAAGTTTGTTTTTATTAATAATTACAAGCTAGGAAATATTGAGATTTCTAGAGCAAAAGAAATTAACTTAATTAATGAATTTCAAAATCTAAAAATTTCCTTCAGCTGTACAAATTGTGTATATGACATAAATTCCGAATACAAACTTGTTGTTCTGAAAAATAAAAATTTTAATGATTTAAAGATATTTGAAAAACCAACTTTAAAAACATCAAATAAATTAATTTTTGATAACATATTGTTTAATGCTGGGGATGAGTACCATGGTTTTGAAACAAAAAATATTTTAAGTACAAGCAATGAAATCAAAAGAGTTGAAAACGGTCCTTTATACTCAACAGTTTTGTATGATGATGTTCAAAAAAATAAGTACACTTATAATCCTGATAGAAATGGAATTTTTAAAATAAACAATAATGGTATCAATACAAATACTGAGTCCGACTATAGTAAAGTAAAATTCTCATTTTTTTCCAGAGAAGACATTATTGGAGATTTATACGTAGTTGGAGGTTTTAATAATTATGAATTGAATGAAGAATTTAAACTTATAGAAACATCTAAAAATACTTATACGACTGAACTATTATTGAAACAAGGTTTTTACAATTACAAGTATGTTGTAAGAAATAATAGATCCATAGATGATATTTCAAATTTTTGGCAAACAGAGAATGAGTATACTGCTTTTTTATATGAAAAAAAACCCTCTGATAGA
>CACCIQ010000013.1 GCA_902546095.1 uncultured Bacteroidota bacterium | reverse complement strand
GAGCCAGAACCAGAGCCAGAGCCTGAACCTGAGCCTGAGCCAGAACCAGAGCCTGAACTAGAGCCTGAACTAGAGCCAGAACCAGAAAAAAAAGTTGGTTTTTTTAAAAGATTATTTAAGAAAACTGACAAAAAAAATCTAGATAAGAGTTTAGAAAAAACAAGTAAATCTTTCTTTGAAAAGATAAAGAAAGCTGTTGTTGGTAAAACAAAAGTTGATGTTGAGGTTTTAGATGAGCTTGAGGAAATTCTTATTACATCTGATGTTGGAGTTAAAACTACAATTAAAATTATCGAGTCTATTGAGGAAAGGGTATCAAAGGATAAATACACTAACGCACAAGAACTTGATATTATTTTAAAGGAGGAAATTGGCAATTTAATTTTTGATGACAATAAGGATGATTTTAATATTAATGATAAACCATATGTTATTTTGGTTGTTGGAGTTAATGGTGTAGGAAAAACAACATCAATTGGTAAACTCGCTAAATTTTTTAAATCTCAGGGACTTTCAGTTTTAATTGGTGCCGCAGATACTTTTAGAGCTGCTGCAATAGAGCAATTAGAAGAGTGGTCAGAACGTGCAGGAGTAGATTTAATCAAACAAAAAATGGGGAGTGATCCGGCTTCAGTCTCATATGATACGCTAAATTCTGCAATTAATAAAGATTATGATGTGGTGATTATAGATACAGCAGGGAGATTACATAACAAAGTGAACTTGATGAATGAGCTTTCCAAAATTGGAAGAGTTATGGAAAAGTTAAAGGAAAATGCTCCTCACGAAATATTATTAGTTCTGGACGGCTCAACTGGACAAAATGCTTATGAACAAGCAAAGCAGTTTTCCGAGGTAACAAAAATTACCTCAATGATGGTTACTAAACTTGATGGAACTGCTAAAGGTGGTGTTGTTATAGGTATTTCAGATCAGCTTAGCATTCCAATAAAATACATTGGAACCGGAGAATCAATTGATGACATTCAATTATTTGACAAAGTTGATTTTGTTGAATCTTTTTTTCAAAAAAATACCAATTAAAAAAATTATCAAAATTTAATTTTAATAATGTTAATTAAGAAAATAAATATTAAAGATACTCCGTTTTCATCAGGGCTAGTTCGTGATTATATTGAATCAGAAAAATTAAATTCTTTTTTTTCATATAAAAACCAACTAGATAATTATAAAAATATTATTAAAAAAAGATCATCTTTTCCCTTAAAAAAAAGAGATTTATTGTACAACGTATTAAATTCTCAGTACAATGGTATCTCAGATATTGGTTCAGTACTTGATTCTATAGAAAAATTAAAAAATAAAAATACATTTACTGTAACAACGGGACATCAGCTATGCTTGAACACTGGACCATTATATTTTATATATAAAATTTTACACACAATTAAACTTTGTGTTGAACTTAGTAAAACATATAAAGAATTTAATTTTATTCCAGTTTTTTGGATGGCAAGTGAAGATCATGATTTTGAAGAAATTAAATCCTTTGAAACATACTCAAATAAGTATCAGATCGCTTCTAGTGATGATGGTTCTTGTACTGGTAAAATAAAACCATTATATGTAACTAAAATCCTTGAGGAAATAAACAAAAATTTTGATGGAAAACCATTTAAAAATGATATATATGATTTATTTGCATCATCATATTCAAAAAATTTATCCTTAGCTGAATCAACAAGAAAAATTGTCCATACTTTATTTAAAGATTATGGTCTTGTAATCATCAATGCAGATGATAAGGAATTAAAAAAATCATTTAAAAAATACTTTATTGATGAAGTTGAGAATTTTTCAACTAAGAGTTTTGTAAGTGAGACTAATAAAAAATTAACTGAACTATATAGAAATAAAATTAAAATTCAAGTTAATCCTCGGGATTTAAATTTATTTTTTATCAATAATAAAAAAAGATATAGATTAACTTTTTTAAATGGCAAATATCATTTGGTAGGAAGTAATATTTCTTACAAAAAAGATGAAATTATCAATAAAATTAAAAATAACTCTGAGGAGTTATCTCCTAATGTTATTTTGAGGCCACTTTATCAAGAGTATTTATTACCCAATTTGTCATATGTTGGTGGAAATGCTGAAATTTCATATTGGCTTCAATTAAAAAGTTTGTTCAACTATCACAAAATTTCTTTCCCAATTTTAGTTGTTCGAAATTCATTTGTTCTTCTAAATAGAAGAGAAGTTGAATCAATAAAAAAATACAATATGGATATAACTGATTTTTTGGATTCAAGAGATTCATTTCTCCAAAAAATTGTAAAAAATAATATAGAAAATGATATAAGCTTAGAGAATGAGAAAAATATTATAAAAAATCTCAATGAAGATTTAATTAAAAAGGTTGTCGATATTGACGCAAGCTTGAAAACTTCCATAAAGTCGATTGAAGCTAAACAAATTTCTTTAATGAATTTATTAGAAAAAAAAATAATTAAGTCTCAAAAAGTAAAAGTAAAGGGAATCATTAATACCCTTGAAAAAATTTACAATAAAATTTATCCCGATGGTTTATTTCAGGAAAGAAAAATCAATTTTTCTGAATTTTATTCATATAAGGGAAAAGAATTAATTGATATCATTTATCAATCTACATCGCCATTTGATAATAGTATAAATATTGTTGAAATTTAATTTATTGATGTATTTTTGAAGATGCCTAATAAAGTAATTATTCTTGACTTTGGGTCTCAGTATACACAGTTGATTGCTAGAAGAGTTAGAGAATTAAATATATTTTGTGAAATCTTCCCATACAATAGTAAAAATTACAATCTTGAAAAATACTCTGCTGTTATTTTATCTGGATCTCCATACTCAGTTCGATCTAAGGACTCTTTAAAAATTAATCTTGAAAATATTAAAGGTAAATTACCATTACTAGGTATTTGTTATGGAGCTCAATATTTAGCTCATAATTTTGGAGGAAATGTAGATTTATCAAGTTCAAGGGAATATGGTAGAGCAAATTTAGTTTCAATTTCAGAAAAATCTGCATTGTTTGATGGTGTTAAAAATGGCTCTCAAGTTTGGATGAGCCATGCAGATACAATTGTTGAATTACCCAGAAAATCCATAAGAATAGGAAGTACAAAAGATGTTGATAATGCAGCTTTTAAATTTAATGATGAAAATACATTTGGAATTCAATTTCATCCTGAGGTTTATCATAGTGAAGATGGAAAATTAATTTTAGAAAATTTTTTAAAAAAAATTGCAAAAATTAAAGCAACTTGGACCTCTAATTCATTCATTGATTCTGCAATTGATAATATTAGATCTGAGGTCAAATCTGACAATGTTATTTTAGGTTTATCAGGTGGTGTAGATTCATCTGTTGCTGCTGTTTTACTAAATAAAGCTATTGGGAATCAATTAACCTGTATTTTCATAGATAATGGATTATTGAGAAAAAATGAGTTTGAGTCAGTTTTAAAGCAATACAAAGGTATGGGTTTGAATGTAGTGGGAGTAGATGCTAAGGAAAAGTTTTATAAAGAACTAAACGGAATTATTGATCCTGAAAAGAAAAGGAAATGTATAGGAAAAGTTTTTATAGATGTTTTTGATGAGGAATCAAAAAAAATTGAAAATGTAAAATGGTTAGCTCAAGGAACTATTTATCCAGACGTAATCGAATCAATTTCTGTTAAAGGACCTTCGGCAACTATTAAGTCACATCATAATGTTGGTGGATTACCAGATTTTATGAATCTTTCTGTGATTGAACCTTTAAATATGTTATTCAAAGATGAGGTAAGAAATGTTGGAAAAGAATTGAAAATTAAGCAAGAAATTCTTGGAAGACATCCATTTCCAGGACCAGGTCTTGGTATAAGGATACTAGGTGAGGTCAATGCTGAAAAAGTTGAAATGTTACAGAATGCTGATCATATTTATATTGAAGCTCTAAAATCTGAAGGGTTATATGATAGTATTTGGCAAGCAGGTGTCATTTTACTTCCAGTGAAATCTGTAGGTGTTATGGGTGACGAGAGAACATATGAAAACTGCGTGGTTTTAAGAGCCGTAACATCCACTGATGGGATGACAGCTGATTGGGTTGATATTCCATATAAATTTCTTCAAAATGTATCAAATAAAATCATTAATAGTGTTAAAGGTATAAATAGAGTTGTTTATGATATAAGTTCAAAACCACCATCAACAATTGAATGGGAATGAGAAATCTACTTTTATTTATCATATTTATTTTTATCTGTTTGATTAGTTCAGGTCAAAGTGAATCCTCGATAGTTGAGTTTGATTCATTAATAAATTATGAGGTCAAAAAGAAAGAAACTTTATATAGTATTTCTAATAAGTTTAATCTCCAAATTGATGATATTATAAAATATAATCCTGAATTGAATACTGAGAAATTAAAGAAAAAATCCATAATAATTATTCCATTAAAAAAAACCTTAAGAAAAATTGAGAATGCAAAAATAGTTGACAAAATAATTTCTAATGATACGGTTTCTGAACCAATAAAATTAAAGGTCAAAAAAGATCTGCTCAAAGTTGCTTATTTAGCACCATTTAAGATTCCAACAATTGAAATTGACTCTGTTGAAAATCTTAACTCCTATCTAAAAGAGATAAACTTAACAACCATTTCTATTAATTTTTATAATGGGATTATCCATGCAATTGATGAGTTGAAAAAAAATAATGTTTCTGTTGATCTTGATGTTTTTGACACTGACAATAATATAAGTCAAGTTGAAATTATAAGAGAAAATAATGATTTTGACAATTATGATTTGATTATAGGGCCATTAATTAATAGAAATTTTAATGCTTTTTTCAAAAAGGAATTCAAATCTAACTCGATATCACCACTTGTTTATGATGGAATTAACTTAAATTCTAATACAATAGTACCAGAGGCTAATGATTTAATGAAAAGACAAAAAATGTTTAGTATAATTGATGATTTGATTTTAAACAATCAAGACCAGTGTGCATTGATTATTTCAGACTCTTTAAATCAAAAATCTAAGAAAGCGTTATTAGAAAGATTTCCTTTAGCTGAAATAATTGATTTAAATAAAATTAATAATTCTGTGGATCCAAAAGTTACCGATTCATTACTTGGATTTAACAAAGAAAATTGGGTATTTCTTGAAACAAAGAAACCAAATTTAGTCTCAAGTGTTACTTCACTTTTAAATTCGCAAATAACTGATGAAAGAAAAATTAAATTATTTTCAACTGTATCAAATGAAAATTATGAAAATCCTAATGTGAACTATGAGAAATTAGGAAATTTAAGCTTTATGTATCCTTCAAATTCTTCCCCTAATTCAAGTGAGATATTTTTAGAATTCCAACAAAATTTTTTATCAAAATTTAAAAAGTATCCAGACAGAATTTCAATAAAGTCCTTTGACATTATAAAAGATATTTTATATAGGATTTCTGTTTCAAAAAGTTTTAAGAATTCGCTAGAAATTGGAGAAACTAAATCCATGCAAAACAAGTTTAATTATGTGTTTGAAAATGAAAATGGATTCAAAAACACATCATTCTTTATTTTAAAGCACGAAGATCTAGATATAATTGACTATCAAAATTGAATTAGCAATAAATAGTTTTGTACTTTTGAAGTCGGAATTTGAATGGTTTGAGTAAAACTCCTAAATATATTTTCGTAACTGGTGGAGTTAGTTCTTCATTGGGCAAGGGAATTATCTCAGCATCTTTAGCCAAGCTTTTACAATCAAAAGGATTAAATGTTACTATTCAAAAATTTGATCCGTACATAAATATTGATCCTGGTACTCTAAATCCATATGAACA
This sequence comes from uncultured Bacteroidota bacterium, assembly GCA_902546095.1. Lineage (GTDB taxonomy): Bacteria > Bacteroidota > Bacteroidia > Flavobacteriales > Flavobacteriaceae > Eutrophosalina. The sequence continues at coordinate 23,088 of CACCIQ010000013.1, read as the reverse complement.
TGGTGAATGTTATGTTACCAGCGATGGAACAGAAACAGATTTGGATTTGGGTCACTATGAGAGATTTCTTAGCATAAAAACAACAAAAATAAATAACACAACCACTGGAAAAATATATCAATCAGTTATTAACAGAGAAAGAAAAGGTGATTTTTTAGGAAAAACCGTTCAGGTGATCCCTCATATTACTAATGAAATAAAAAGAAGAATTAAGTTAATTGAATCTGAGGATAAATATGATATAATCATAACTGAACTTGGTGGAACTGTTGGTGATATCGAGTCATACCCTTTTATTGAGGCTGTTCGTCAATTTAAGTGGGACGTAGGGGAAGGTAATAGTTTGGTTATTCACCTGACTCTTTTGCCCTTTTTATCAGCTGCTGGTGAATTAAAAACTAAACCAACTCAACATTCAGTAAAAAAATTGATGGAAAGTGGAGTCAATGCTGACATTATTGTTTGTAGAACAGAGAAAACAATAACTGATGAGCTTAGATCAAAAATTGCTCTTTTTTGCAATGTAGATGTTAATTCTGTAATTGAATCCATTGATGCCAAAACAATCTACGAAGTTCCACTTTTGATGCAAAATGAAAAATTAGATCAAGTTGTTTTAAATAAATTAAATATATCCAAAGTAAAAAAATCAGATTTAAGTGATTGGAAAAGCTTTGTTAATAAGATTAAAAATCCAAAAACTAAACTTAAAATTGGATTAATTGGTAAATATGTTGAATTACAAGACTCTTATAAATCTATTCTCGAATCATTTGTTCATGCTGGAGCTGAAAATGAATCGAAAATTGATGTAGTACCAGTTCACTCTGAGGATATCAATGAAAAAACAGTTAAGAATAAATTATCAAGCTTGAATGGTCTTCTAGTTGCTCCAGGATTTGGCGAAAGGGGTATAGAAGGCAAAATTCAATCAATACGTTTTGCTAGAGAGAATAATCTCCCATTTTTGGGAATTTGTTTAGGAATGCAAATGGCTGTTATAGAATTTGCCAGAAATGTAGTTAATCTTCAAAATGCTAATTCAACCGAAATGGATATTTCAACAAAACACCCTGTCATAACCTTAATGGAAAATCAAATTGATGTCGATCAAAAAGGTGGTACTATGAGATTAGGTTCCTGGAAATGTAAGATTGAAAAAAATACTTTAGCAAAAAAAAATATATAAAAAGGAAGTAATAGCTGAGAGACATCGACACAGATATGAGCTAAACTTTGAGTATATGGACAAATTAAAGAAAGCTGGAATGGTATTTTCAGGTTTAAATCCTGAAACAGGTCTCGTGGAAATCATTGAAATACCAAACCATGATTGGTTTGTTGGAGTTCAATTTCACCCTGAATACCAGAGCACAGTTAAAAATCCTCATCCATTATTTGTATCTTTTGTTGAGGCCTGTAAAAAAACCATATAAGTGGAACAAAATAAATTAGACATAACACAATTAATAGGTTTTCTGTTTTTGATTGCAGCTTTTATATGGTTGTTTATGTTTCAGCCTGAAATTGAAGAGTTTGATCAAGTCGATACTAAAACTTCACAAGAAATTTCCCTCTCATCTGACAGCAACTTGGCAAATGGGTCAAGTTTCAATTTAAATCCGATTAAAAGAGATAATGTTAATGAATTTATTGAATTAGAAAATGATGATATTAAGTTGATATTTTCAACTCAAGGTGCACAGATTAAAGAAGCAGTTCTAAAAAATTATAGTGGTTTAGATGAGGAAGTTTTTAAAATTATTGATCAAAATCAAAATTTTTCGTTTCTGTTTAATGCTAACAATCGTAGTTACAACTCATCTCTTCTTTTCTATGAATATAATATTGTTGAAAACTCTTCAGGACAAGAAATTAATTTTTTCTACGAACATGAAAATGGTGAAGTTTTATTTTTTAAATACACGCTTCCTCGCAAAGGATTTTTATTAAAATTAGACGTTCAATCTCAGGGTTACAGCTCATTACTAAATAGGTCCTCTGATATTGATTTAAATTGGACTTTAAGTTCTTTAAAAAATTCTAAAAGTCAGGATTATGAGAATAGATATACTTACTTAAATTACCAAGATAAAGATCAAGATGTTCGTGATCTGAGCGCATATAGTGATGATGATGATATTGATTCTGCGAAATGGATTTCATATGGACAACATTTCTTTAACTCAATTTTAATTTTTGATGATATTAAAGATGAAATACAGTTCTCTTCTAAAAATATAGATTCAGATAGTGAAAATAGAAAATATTTGAAAAAGTTTGAATCTATGATTCCTATAGATTCCAACTCTGATGGAGAAATTAAGGAAAATTTTGAATGGTACATAGGACCAAATGATTATTATATCATCAAAGATTATGATTATAAAATTTCTGATTCTATTTGGTTTGGATGGGGAATATTTGGATGGATTAATAAAAGCATTTTTTTTCCATTATACGAATTTCTTAGTAATCATTTTTCAGCTGGGATTGCAATAATCATTATGGTAATATTAACAAGATTAGCAATGTCACCCGTACAGTACAAAATGTATTTATCTCAAGCTAAAATGAAAATTTTAAAACCAGAAATAGCTGCCGCTTCAGAAAAGTATAAGGATGATCCAATGAAAAGACAACAAGAAACTATGAAGATTTACAGTCAAGCTGGAGCTAGTCCGGTCCAGGGTTGTTTACCTGCATTGCTTCAATTGCCTGTTTTTTATGCTCTTTTCTGTTTTTTTCCTGTTGCCTTTGCACTTAGAGGAGAATCTTTCCTGTGGGCTGATGACTTGAGCACATATGATGTAATTGCTGATCTACCATTTTATATACCTCTTTATGGAGATCACATAAGTCTTTTTCCAATTCTTGCTGGTGCAACTATGTTTATTTATACAAAAATGCAAGGCACTAACCAGATGCAGCCATCACAACCAGGAATGCCAAACATGAAATTTATCATGTATATAATTCCTTTTACTCTGCTTATCTTCTTCAATAATTTTGCTGCTGGATTATCGTTATACTACACCGTATCTAATATTCTAACAGTTCTAATAATGCTTACTATCAAAAATGTAATTTTAGATGAAGAAAAAATCTTACAAGAAATTGAAGAAAACAAAAAGAAACCAGCGAAAGAAGGTAGATTTCAACGAAGATTAAGAAAACTTCAAGAAGCTGCGGAGCAGGCTCAAAAGCAGCAGAATCAAAGAAAGAGATAGATTTTATAATGACTAATAAGTCTAAAATAAGAGTAGTGGTAGCTATGTCAGGAGGTGTAGATTCTAGTGTAGCAGCATATGTCCTTAAAAAGAAGGGATATGATGTGCTAGGTATTTTTATGAAAAACTGGCATGATACAAATGCAACAATATCCAAAGAATGTCCATGGCTTGAGGATAGTTATGATGCTATGCTAGTAGCAGAGAAATTATCTATTCCTTTTCAAGTGATTGATTTGAGTAAAGAATATAAAAAGAAGATTGTTGATTATATGTTTGATGAGTATAAAAATGGTAATACACCGAATCCTGATATTTTATGTAACAGTGAAATTAAATTTGATCTTTTTTTAAAAATTGCAATGGATTTAGGTGCTGATTTTATAGCTACAGGACATTACGCCCAAATAAAAAGAACTCAGCTAAATGAGAAAACTTTTTTTCATTTATTAGCTGGTAGAGATAAGACAAAGGATCAATCTTATTTTTTGTGTCAATTAAATCAGTTTCAGTTAAGTAAAACAATATTTCCAATTGGTGGAATGTTAAAAAATAATGTTAGAAAAATTGCCAAAGAAAATCAAATTATTACAGCAGGTAAAAAAGATTCTCAGGGTTTATGCTTTATAGGTAAAGTAAAGTTACCTGATTTTTTACAACAAAAATTAAAACCAAAAAAAGGTGACGTCGTCTTAATTAAGGATACTCATATCAATTATTTTAATAAAGAAAAGGCAAATAATTATGATGCTTTGTCCCAGAATTATTTTTATGAAAAATTTGATGGAGATTTAGTTGGATATCACAATGGAGCACACTATTATACGATTGGTCAAAGGAAGGGAATTTCAATAGGGGGGAGAAAAAACCCTCTTTACGTATTGAGTACTGATGTTAAAGAAAATATAGTATATGTTGGAGAGGGAGCAGACCATCCTGGATTGTATAGATTAGCGCTAAAAGTTTTAAAGAAAAAAATTCATTTTGTTTCTGAATCAAAAACAGTATTAAAAAATGATAACTTAAAAGCTAGAATAAGATATCGTCAAGCGCTTCAAAAAGTTTCTGTATTTCAAGAAAATAACTTTTACTATTTTCTTTTTGAGAAACCTCAAAAATCAATTACTAGCGGACAATTTATAGCTGTTTATTCAGATGATGAGCTTGTTTGCTCAGGTGTTATTCATTAAAAATATTTATTTGATTTCTAATCAAATCATCAAAATTCTCTCTTTTTCTAATCAGTTTTAGTTGATTATTAATATACAATACTTCAGCAGGTCTGTATCTTGAATTGTAGTTGCTTGACATAGTATGACAGTATGCTCCAGCATTATTGAAACAAAGTAAATCTCCTATACTAATAGTTGAGATTTTTCTGTTTGAAGCAAAAGTATCTGTTTCGCATATGTATCCAACTATTGAATAGTATCTTTCTGTATCATCTGGATTAGAAATATTTTCAATATGATGATTTGCACCATACATCATAGGTCTTAGAAAATGATTAAAGCCAGAATCTACCTGGGCAAAAACTGTTGAAGTTGTCTGTTTAATTGAATTGACTTTACATATAAATTTACCAGCTTCACTCACTAGAAACTTACCTGGCTCAAAAATTAAAGTCAGATTTTTCCCATATGATTTGCAAAATAAATTAAATCTTTTTGACAATTTTTTCCCAAGCTCCTCTATATTTGTTTCGCTGTCACCTGGGTAATATGGAACTTTAAAACCACTCCCAAAATCAATAAAATCCAAATCCTTGAAATGATTAGCAGTTTCAAATAAAATTTCAGCTGCCCTAAGAAATACATCAATATCTAAAATATCACTACCAGTGTGCATGTGAACTCCATTTATTCTAATTTTTGTGTTTTCAACTATTCTTTTTAAGTGCGGTATTTGATGGATACTTATTCCAAATTTAGAATCAATATGACCAACTGAAATATTAGAGTTGCCACCCGCCATAATATGAGGGTTTATTCTAATGCAAATTGGTATTTCAGGATGTGAATTACCAAAATCCTCAAGTACAGATAGGTTATCAATATTAATTTTAACTCCTAATTCAGAAGCGAATTTAATTTCATCCATTGAAACTCCATTGGGTGTATAAATAATTTTTTCTGGATTAATTCCACCTTTTAATGCCAAATGAACTTCTTGAATAGACACTGCATCTATTCCTGAGCCTAAATCAATAAGATACTTAAGTATTGAAATATTAGAAAGAGCCTTTACTGCATAATTTAATTGTAGGTTTTTAACACTTTTGAAAGATTTAACTAACCTGTTATATTGATATTTAATTTTATTCGCATCATAAATATATAAAGGTGAGCCAAATTCTGAAGCAGCTTGTATTAATTTTGAGTTTTTCACATCGCGAATTTATAAATACGTTAGGTAGTTTTGACGATTTGGTTTATTTGTAATAAAATTATTTTATATCGTTAGAAATGAAACAAAAATAGACCTATGGCAATAACTTTTTAGTATTTTTACATTAATGAATCTTCACGAATATCAAGCAAAGGAATTACTTAATACTTACGGGGTTCCAATACAAAGAGGATATACTCTCTCAGACATAAAAGATCTTGATTATATTTCAAATAAATTGTCCACTGAAACAGGAACAAAGTTTTTTGTTGTAAAAGCTCAAATTCATGCAGGTGGTAGGGGTAAAGGTGGTGGTGTTAAGGTTGCAAAAAATGCTGATGAGTTGAAAAGTTATGCCTCATCAATATTAGGAATGATGTTAAAAACTCCCCAGACTTCAAAAGAGGGTAAGCTTGTTAATAAAATACTAATTGCTGAAGATGTTTACTATCCTGGAGAAAATAAACATGAAGAGTTTTATATATCAATTCTCCTTAACAGGTCTAGCTCTAAGGTTATGATAATGTATTCCACAGAAGGAGGTGTTGATATAGAGTCAGTAGCCGAAAATACTCCAAATCTTATTTTTTATGAAGAAGTTAATCCTTCTATTGGCTTAATGCCTAACCAAGCAAGAAAAGTAGCATTTAATTTAGGGTTAAGTGGAGTTTCTCTAAAGAACATGATAAAGTTTATTTCTTCCTTATATGATGCTTACATTAAGTCTGATGCATCCTTATTAGAAATTAACCCTGTGTTGAAAACTTCTGATAATAAGATTATAGCTGTTGATTCAAAGATGGTTATTGACGACAATTCTATTTTTAGGCATAATTCATATGCTGATTTAAGAGATGAATCTGAAGAAAATCCTGTTGAAACTGAGGCTAGGTCTGTCGGTTTAAATTACGTTGATCTTGATGGAAATATTGGATGTATGGTTAATGGTGCAGGTTTGGCTATGGCTACTATGGATCTGATAAAACAATCAGGTGGCGAACCGGCAAATTTTTTGGATGTTGGTGGTACTGCTGATGCTGATAGGGTTGAGGTAGCTTTTAAGTTAATTCTGCAGGATCCTAAAGTTAAGGCTGTTTTAGTTAATATTTTCGGTGGTATAGTAAGGTGTGATAGAGTTGCAAAAGGTATAGTTCAAGCATATAAAAATATGAAGGATCAAATAAAAGTTCCAATAATAGTGAGGCTTGAGGGTACAAATTCAAAAGAAGCAAAAAAAATTATTGATGATTCAGGATTACAAATTTTTAGTGCTTCTAGTTTTTCCAACTTAACAGAGATAATAAAAGAGGTTTTAAAATAAAAGTGTCATAATGACATGATATTTTTATTAAAATCAGACAAAACGGCATAAAAATGAGATCGGCTCATCTTTTGTAATATTCATGTAAAATGTTTAATTAAAAAATAATAATTATGAATATTATAAAAAAAACAAATTATCCTATAATGTTTGATGAATTCTTTAATGATTTTTTCAATGTTAAAGAGATGAATATTCCTCCATACAATATAATGGAGAGCGAAGATAACTTTCAAATAGAATTTTCAGTGCCTGGATCTAATAAGAAGGATTTTCAAATTGAAATTGAAAATGATTATTTAAAAGTTAGCAAGGAAAAGAAAGAATCAAATATCTCTCACAATTACTCGAGACAACAATTTGATTATAATTATTTTGAAAAATCCTTTTTCCTTCCAGAAACTATTGATTTGAATAAAGTCTCTTCAAAATATGATAATGGAATCTTAAGAATAATGCTTCCTAAAAAAAATGAGGTCATTATAAATAATAAGAAGAAGTTAATTGCTGTAAAATAAAAAGAAGCGGGTTTTACCCGCTTTTTTTATATCTATCAATCAAGTCTCTTAGTTTAGCAGCTTCAATAAAATCCAAATCTTTTGCAGCTTTAACCATTTCTTTTTTTAAATCAGAAATTATTTTTTTTCTTTTTTCGTCGGATATATTAATATCAATCTTGAACTCTTTATTATTCTTTAATGTATTAATATTTGTTTCTTCTTTTTCCTTTGCATCAAATGTTGACATTACATTTTTAATGATTTGTTTTGGAGTTATTCCATTTTTAATATTATAATCCATTTGTTTTTTTCTCCTTTCCAGTGTAATCCTTAATGTATGGTTGATGCTTTCAGTTTCCTTATCTGCATACATTATAGCTTTACCATTAATATTTCTAGCCGCTCTACCTATCGTCTGTATTAATGATCGTTTGCTTCTAAGAAAACCTTCTTTATCAGCATCTAATATTATAACCAACGATACTTCAGGTAAATCCAATCCTTCTCTCAGAAGATTAACTCCAACTAGTACATCGAAAGCTCCAGATCTTAATTCATTTAATATTTCAACTCTCTCTATTGTATCTATATCACTGTGGATATATTTAGACTTTACTTTAACCTTATTTAAAAAACCAACAAGTTCTTCAGCCATCTTCTTTGTCAATGTTGTTATTAATACTCTTTGATTTTTTTCAATTTGTTTTTGTACTTCATCCAAAACATCATCTATTTGATTTTCAGTTGATCTAATTTCAATCTCAGGGTCCAATAATCCTGTAGGTCGAATAACTTGCTCTACAATAATTCCCTCGGATTTATTGAGCTCATAATCAGACGGTGTTGCACTAACAAATATTACTTGATTTTGTAATCCCTCAAACTCTTCAAAATTTAATGGTCTATTATCAATTGCTGATGGAAGTCTAAAACCATATTCAACCAGGTTTTCTTTTCGACTCCTATCACCTCCGTACATTGCTCTTATTTGTGGAATAGTAACATGACTCTCATCAATTACAGTCAAGAATTCATCTGGAAAGTAATCAATGAGGCAAAAGGGTCTTGTACCAGGTTCTCTACCATCAATGTATCTTGAATAATTTTCTATTCCAGAGCAATAACCTAATTCTTGCATCATTTCAATATCAAATAATGTTCTTTCATTTAATCTTTTAGCTTCCAAATTTTTTCCAACAGACTTAAAAAAATCAACTTGTTTCCCAAGATCTATCTGTATCTGATCAATTGCTTTTAGAAGAGTACTTTCTTGAGTAGAAAACATATTTGCTGGATAAATTGAAATTGACTCAATTTGATTAATTTTATGTTTTTCGGTGTAAAGAATTTCATCAATAGATTCAATATGATCTCCAAAGAAATTTACCCTAATAATGCAATCCCTGTAGCTTAAACTAATATCTACAACATCTCCAGTTACTCTAAATGAGCCAGGACTTAGATCAGATGTACTTCTACTATACAATGAGTTTGAAAGCCTTCTTAAAAAAGATGTCCGTGAAATATTAGAGTTTTGATTAATTACAATTGTATTTTTTTTATAGTCAACAGGGTTACCAATCCCATATAAGCATGATACTGATGCGACAACTATGACATCTTTTCTACCTGAAAGTAAGCTAGTTGTAGTACTCAATCTTAGCTTTTCAATTTCGTCGTTGATCGAAAGATCTTTTTCTATATAAGTATTTGTAATAGGGATGTAAGCTTCGGGTTGGTAATAATCATAATATGAAACAAAATATTCTACTAGATTATGTGGAAAATAATCTTTAAACTCTTTGTAAAGTTGAGCTGCCAAAGTTTTATTATGGGCAATTATGAGTGTAGGTTGATTTATTTCCTTTATTACATTTGCTACAGTAAAAGTTTTACCTGATCCAGTAACCCCCTCAAGTGATTGGTATCTAACATTTTTTTTAATTCCGTCAACTAGATTTGAAATAGCTTTTGGTTGATCACCAGCTGGTTTATAATTTGACTGAAGATTGAAATTCAAATCTAAATAGTTTAACTTGCAAAACTACTAATTAGAAAGCTTTAAATCTAAAAATTTTAGCTTTACTTAAATTTTTGTTTTGAGTAATAAAAGTAAAGATGTAATAATTTCAAAAAAGAAGCCTAGCTATAAAGTTTCAAACTATCTAGAGGATTATTTAAACAATTACAATCGTATTCAAGAAATCCCTATTGAATATAACGATCTTAAAAGGTATGTTGGATCAGTAAAGGTTATTGATAATGATGATAATGATACATTATGGCAAAGAGTTTTTTTTAACGATTCTGAAAGATTTGAAATTGAAAAAAATTTAAAACTTGTATACAACCTATTGTACTCCGATGGTAGTAATGAAAATATCGATTTTTTAGTTGTTGATGCTATTGATTATTGCACTTTTGGTAATTCTAATCCTTTTCGCATAAAGATTAGAAATAAATTAAATGATAATTTTACATACTACTATGTTAAGATTGCGGATTCTTCAAGAATTTATGGTCTTGAGCTAGAGCATATCACTTCACCATATAATTTAAATTTTATAATTTATAATGATACTTTAATTGAAGAACACATAACGGGAATACCTGGTGATGATTTTTTTAAAAATTATTTAACTAAGTGCTCTGACAGTGAAAAATCTCAAATTGCAAAGGAGTTTGTAAAATTTAGTGAAAGATGTATGATAAGACTCTTGGGTGATATGAGAGCCTATAATTATGTTATTATTCCAACTCATGATTTCGATCAGGTTGTTTATAAAATTCGTGCGATTGACTTCGATCAACAATCATATGAAGGTGACTTTAAAGTGTATCGACCTCAGCTTTTCAAAGAAAACAAACCTGTTATTGATTTAATTAGAGAAAAACTCATCAATAGTTCCATCAATCAATATAAAATAGAGGAAAGAGCTATTATTGTTAAAAGAGTTTTGGGTTCAAAAAAAAGAATAAATAGTTTGATCGAGTCAATGAAAAAAGATATTATTTCGATTGATGAAAATGTACAAAATCTTACTAAACAAATTTATCATTTGACTAAAGACAATAAATTCAAATATTCTCAATCAATGGGGGATATAATGGAAACATCACTTAATTATTTGTTAAGTAATTATGAAAATCACTCAATGCTAAGGACCAATTAATCTTTTATGTTTAGGTACCAATTGAATTGAAATCCAAAAATAAGAATCGCAATAAATAAGTGTAGTGGCTGAGATAGTATTGGAAAAGAGAAATAATACATTGATGCACCGGCAATAATTTCAACTAAAATTAGAATTAAAATTAATTTGACCCATTTCATCTCTAATTTAAGTTTAGATGAAAATATAAATAATAAAATATTTGATGCTAAAATTAGAATTGAAAAACTCCTATGAATATAGAATTCAATGTTTGGGTTTGAAAGCCAAAGATTTTTCTTATCAAAACCATAAATATCAATATTTAAATCAATAAATTCTCTAACCTTAAGTCCAATTAAAATTTGAACTAGCATCAGAAACATAGAAAAAAGTATAAATTTTCTTAGAAAATTAATATTTAACATTTGCTTTTTTAATAAGATAGATTAACATACAAACAATAAGAATTGCCATCAGCATGTGAATTGAAATTTTATAAGGAGCTAAATTAGAATCTACTACTTGTTTACCGAGCCAAGCTTGAAAACCCATTGAAAAGACAATTAACGCTGAAAAAAATACAATTTTTTTATTCCTTTTAAAATAATTGATGGAAAATATAAACATCACTAAAGTTGATAGGCCTGCAATCGCACCTATTAGTCTGTTAATGAACTCAAACCAAGTATTCATTGGACTAAATTTTGTATAATCGTGTTTAGTATATTTAGTCCAATTAGCAACGTCAAATTTTTCTTTTGTGGTAAATTTCTTTCTGGAATTATAAAAACTTTTTTTGTATAAAATCATAACTCCCTTTCCATATTCTTTTTCAGGTTTCCAAGTAATTTTTTCAATATTTGTTGGGGGAATTAAATAACCAAAACATTTTGGCCAGTCTGGACAACCCATGCCGCTTCCAGTCATACGAACAAGAGATCCTGCAAGAATTACAAGCAATACTAATACCAACGAAAGTTTACTAAAAAAAATAAATCTTTTATTCATTAATTTTTAATCCTAAGCTTTTGGCTTTTTTGTACATAAGTTCTTTAGCTTCATCATATGAGTTAGATATTACACCATTTAGGATTGCTTCTTTAATATATTCTTTTATAATACCAATTTCTTTACATGGTTTTAATCCAAATGAGGACATAATTTCCTCACCTGAAATTGGAGGTTGAAAATTTCTTATTTGATCCCTTTCTTCAACAATTTTAATCTTTTCCCTGACTATTCTAAAATTGTTTAAATATTTTTTTGTAAATGCTTATTTTTTGTAGTTATATCAGCTTCACAAAGGGTCAAAAGATCATCAATATCATCACCAGCATCAAAAATTAATCTTCGTACTGCTGAATCAGTAATGATATTAAGAGATAAAACAATTGGTCTGGAACTTAATAAAATAAGCTTTTTTATATATTTCAATTTTTCATTCAATGGTAGTTTTAGACGCCTAAAAATTTTATCTACCATTTTTGATCCAACATATTCATGGCCGTGAAATGTCCAACCAATTTTTTTGTTAAATTTTTTTGTTTTAGGTTTCCCAATATCATGTAAAAGAGCAACCCATCTTAACCAAAGATTTTCAGTATTTTCACATATATTATCTAATACCTTTAAAGTATGATAAAAATTATCTTTATGAGTTTTACCCTCGATCTCATCAATTCCTTGTAAATCACAAATTTCAGGCAAAATCAATTCTAATAATCCACTTTCTTTTAAAACTTTTAATCCAACAGAGGGCTTTTTTGACATTAAAATTTTATTTAATTCATCATTTATTCTCTCTTTAGAAATTATTTCAATTCTCTTATTTTCACTTTTCATAAATTCTAAATTATTTTTGTCAACTAAAAAGTCAAGTTGAGATGCAAATCTAGCAGCTCTCATCATCCTTAAAGGATCGTCATGAAAAGTTATTTTTGGATCTAGAGGTGTACGAATTATTTTTTTATCAATATCAGCCCTACCACAGAATAAGTCGATGATTTCACCATAGTTTTTTTTATTTAATGATATTGCAAGGGAGTTAATAGTGAAATCTCTTCTTGAAAGATCCTCAACAAGTGTACCTTGCTCAACAACAGGATTTCTGCTATCCTTTGAATAACTTTCTTTTCTGGCTCCAACAAACTCTATTTCATAATTATCAGTTTCTAGCATAGCTGTTCCAAAGTTTTTAAAAATCTGTAATTTTTTATTTAACTTATTTGATATGAGTTTGGCAAAATCTATACCATTACCTACAACCATAACATCAATGTCTTTATTCTTACGATTTAAAATTAGGTCTCTTACAAAACCTCCAACCAGATATACTTCTATTCCACTTGATTCAGCTTCAATTGAAATAGTATCAATTATTGGAATATTTATATTTTTAAATAAATCATTCATCAAATTATGATCTAATTATTTCAAAATTATTTTCATTTAAAACCTTGATTATTTTTGAAGGTATTTGTTTATCATTTCTAATACTTTCCACATAATAATCTACACCATCAATGATATTTTTATCAATATCTGTATTTTTAATTGGAAATGTAGAGCCAGAAATATTAGCGGAAGTTGATGTAATTGGTCTATTTAATTTTTTAATAATTTCTAGGCAAAAATTATTTTTTGGTATTCTTATCCCTAGTGTTTCATAATCTAATTTTTCTTTATTTAAATTACTGAAGATGACTGTAGTTGGCCTTTTATCCTTCAAATATTCCTTGGCAAAATCAGGTATTTTTTTTACGTATCGTTCAACCATTTCTAAGCTATTCATTAAGTGAATTAGTGGTTTTTTTGAATCACTCCCTTTTAATTTATTTATTCTATTGATTGCTTGATTATTATGTGAATCAGATCCAATTCCATAAATGGTATCAGTAGGGTATAAAATTATCCCACCGTTATTGAGTATTTCTACACATTTTTGAACTTCTATATTAAAGTTTGTCATGCTATTTATACAGAGACATTGTAGTCTCTTAGTGCCTCGTTAAGAGAAGTTTTTTTATTTGTACTTTCTTTTCTTTTTCCAATAATTAAGGCACAAGGAACATTAAAGGATCCAGCATTAAATTTTTTTGGTTCACTGCCTGGTATTACTACTGATTTCTCAGGAATATAGCCCTTTAAATAAATAGGTTTTGAGCCAGTAACATCAATAATTTTGGTGGATCCAGTTAACACAACATTAGCACCCAAGACTGCTTCTTTTTCAACTTTTACTCCCTCAACAATAATACTCCTAGAACCAAGAAAAACATTATCTTCAATTATGACAGGAGAAGCTTGCACGGGTTCTAAAACTCCACCAATTCCGACACCACCACTTACATGAACATTTTTACCAACTTGAGCACAGCTTCCTACAGTAGCCCATGTATCAACCATTGTCCCAGATCCTACATTTGCACCAATATTGACATAACTTGGCATTAAAACGGCACCTTTTTCTATAAAAGATCCATACCTACATATAGCATGAGGAACCACTCTTATCCCCATTTCTTTAAAACCTTTTTTAAGAGGAATTTTATCATGAAATTCAAATGGGCCAATCTCAATCTTTTTCATTTTCATTAGAGGGAAATATAAAATAACAGCTTTTTTTATCCAATCATTCACAACCCAATCATTGTTTACCTTTTCAGCTATTCTAATAGTACCTTTATCTAATAGGTCAATAGTTTTCAGTACTGCATCGGAATATTCTTTTTTATCCAATAATCCTCTGTCTTCCCACAATAATTCAATAATATCTTTCATTATAATTTTTTACAAATATAACTATCGTTCAAATATATATTTTTGTTAGAGAGAATATAATTAATACTTAATTTTGTTAAATGAGTAAAATTCTTGGTTTAGACTATGGAAAAAAAAGATGTGGTATATCAATTTCAGATGAACTTCAGATAATTGCATCTCCTTTGACAACCATTGATACTAAGAAATTGATGGATTTTTTGAAAGAAATCATAGTAGAGGAAAGTATTTCAGCTATTGTAATTGGTCTGCCCAAGAATAATAGAAATAATATTTTTGAATTAGAAAAAACAATAATTGATGAGATAAAAAAAATTAAGATTCTTTTTCCTAACTTAAAAATTCATAGAGAAGATGAGCGTTTCACATCAAAGTTATCGTCAATATATTTAAACGAAATAACTAAAAAAAGAAAAGTAAAAATTGACAAAAAAAATCTTGATAAAATAAGTGCCTCCATTATATTAGATTCATATTTAAAAAAAAATAAATGATTTTACCAATTTTATCATATGGAAACCCAATTTTAAAAAAAAAATGTGATGAAATTGATTCTTCTTATCCTAAGTTGAAAAACTTAATTCAAGATATGTGGGAAACTATGTATAATGCTGAAGGTGTTGGTTTGGCTGCTCCACAAATTGGAAAATCAATTAGATTATTTATTATTGATGCTACACCTTTTTTTGAAGAAAACAATGTTACAGAATTTGAATTAAATAATTTAAAAAGAGTTTTTATTAATCCTAACTTGACTGTAGTTGAGGCTGAATCATGTAATTTCAATGAAGGATGTTTAAGTATTCCAGAAATTCGGGAAGATATTAAAAGAGTTGATTCTATTAAAATTGATTTTTACGATGAAAAATTTAACTTTCAATCACTTAACTTTTCTGGAATATTAGCGCGAGTTATTTTACATGAATATGATCATATTGAAGGTATTTTATTCACAGATAGAATATCAAAGTTTAAAAAAACATTGATTCAAAAAAAATTAAATAAAATTTCTAGAGGTCAAGTTGAGGTTAATTACCCAATGAAGTTTTTGAAAAAATGAAAAACAAAAATCAATATTCAATAGAGGATTTACTTGATGTTATGTCTGAATTAAGGAATAAATGTCCTTGGGATCAAAAGCAAACATTTGATACATTAAAAAAGTTAACAATTGAGGAGACCTATGAATTAGTTGATGCAATTGATAAAAAAAAATATGATGATATTAAAGATGAATTAGGAGACTTACTTTTACATATTGTTTTTTACTCCAAGATTGCATCAGAAAATAAAAAATTTAATTTTAATGATGTTTTAAATTCATTGATTGAAAAATTAATTTACAGACATCCTCATGTTTATGGAGAAATCAAAGTAAGTAGTATTGATGAAGTAAAAAAAAATTGGGAAAGATTAAAGGTAAAAGATAAAAATAAAGGAATTTTATCTGGTGTTCCCAATCATTTACCAAGTCTTATAAAAGCTCATAGAGTTCAAGATAAAGTTGCAAGTATTGGTTTTGATTTTCCAAACGTAAAACATACAATAGATAAAATTAAGGAGGAATTTGAAGAATTCAGTTCTGCTTTGCTATCCCAAAATAAATCAGAAATTGAGGAGGAATTTGGAGATATCCTTTTTTCTTTAATAAATTATTCTAGACATATAGGGATAGATTCTGATGAATCACTAAATAAATCAATACAAAAATTTATCGGTAGGTTTAATAAAGTCGAAAAGATCTTAAAGTCAAAAAATCTTAATTTCGATAATTGTAGCGATGAGGAATTAAACAACTTTTGGAATGAAGTAAAAAAATAATTACCTAATCAAGATGTATTTTTTCTCGTTTTTTTGCAATTGACTTTTTAGCTTTTCTATATCACTATAAACACCATCTAAAACTTTACTATCCGAACCTTTTTTAATAAAATTTAAATTATTTTCAAGCTGTGAGATTTGCTTGTTCAAGTCATCAATCTTCTTTCGTAATTTGACTTTCTCGTTGTTTTTTTCACCATCATTCATGAGCTTAGACTTAATCTTAGTAATATGAGCTTCTACCTCTTTGTCAGACAAACCTATTTTTTTTGATTCTTTCTCAACTATTGATATAAGAGAACTTAGTTCATTTGATTTTGATGTTTTACCTATCTTCTCCCATTCTTGAGTAACTTGAATAATTTTTTCAACTGAAAAATTATTTTTTAATTCTTCAACTAAATTTTTCTTCACATTTATCTTTTCCTTTTCAACTTTTGTTTTTTCTGCATTTACTTTATCAATTTTTGAAAAACATTGATTATACTCATTTAGAAAATTATTCCAATTCTCTTTATTTCTTTTGAACGGGACATTTTTTATTTTCTTAAAATCATTTTTCAAATTTTGAAGATCCGAAATACTAATTTTTTCTTTTTCCTTTAATATTTTACATTGCTGAATCAGGTCAAGTTGAAGTTTAATATTTTCTGAATATGTTTTTTTCAAATTTTTAAAGAATAAATTTTTCTGCTTGATAAAATCCAAGTTTATAATCTTAAATTCTTTCCATAAATCATTATTTAGTTTAGATTTAATTGGTCCCATTCCAATGAAATCATTTTTTATTTTTTCTATTTCAGATATTTTTTTAATCCATTCATTTTTTTCATTTCCATCTTCATTCATTAATTTTTTAAAACTTTCTAGTAATTCTTTCTTAATCTGAATATTTTTCTCATCGTGAGCATTTCTATTTTTAAGATAATCCTTCTTTTCATTTTTGATTGTTTGAATGATTGAGTCAAACTCTTCATTTAATTTTTTTTCATCATCAGCTTTTATAGGACCAGTCAGAAAATTCCATTTTTTAATTAATAAAAGTAAATCTCTGTAGCTTTTTAACTTGTCACCATATGATTTTACTCTTTTAGCATCATTTAATATGCTAATCATTAATTTCTTATTGTTTTCTTGATCTTTCTTCTTAATTTTTTTATCCAAGTATAAAAAATCATAAAATATTTTTACGTGATGTTTATAGGAATTATTTAATCCAAAAGATAGGTGTGGAGGAACCTTACCAATTTTAATCCATTTCTCTCTAATAGAACTAAAAATTTTAATCTTCTCTGCATTTGAGACAGACGAATGAATCAATTCTTTCAAATTTTCAATGAGGATATTTTTCTCACTGTAGTTGTTTTTTAGATCGATAACTATATTTTTTTTAGAGCTTGACATAAAAATATAGCTATAAGTTAGTAATATTTTATTAACTCTAACTATTCCAAATTTTCCAACTTTCTTCTGCCTGAAGTTTAAGCATTTGCAAACCGTTTATAATTCTTGCTCCTCTTTTTTTTGATTCATTTAAAAATAAAGTTTCAGATGGGTTATAAATTAAATCGTAACATAGATGTTTATCATTTAATTGATCATAATTTAAATCTGGCTTATCATTTACTTTAGGATATGTTCCTAGTGGAGTACAGTTTACAATTAAATCATATTTTTCCAAACTTTCGATCTGATTATAAGCAATATGATTTACATTATTTTTTCTAGAGGCAACATCAAAATTTATTTTTTTATTTTTAATTGCATATTGAATTGCCTTTGATGCTCCACCGCTTCCAAGTATTAATACATTTTTATAATCTAACTTTTTATTAAAACTATTTATAAAACCTAAATAGTCGGTGTTATATCCAACTAATTTATTTTTTAAAATTTTAATTGTATTTACTGCTCCTATGTTCTTAGCTGAATCCTCAATTTCATCAAGATATCCAATAATTTTTTCTTTGTATGGGATCGTCACATTAAAGCCATTAATATTACTCAAATTAATTTTTTTAAAATCACTTACTTTATCTATATCAAAATTTAAATACTCACAATTATCAATTTTATCATTTTTAAATTTTTGTGTAAAGTATTTTTTTGAAAAAGAATAATTGATATTTCTACCTATTAATCCGTATATTTTTTTTGTCAACATAATTATTAATAAATATTGTAAGTAATATCCCTAGTAAAATTAATCCAAAAGCTATATAATTTACTGAGTTTTCAATTTCAATTTGATCAAGATTATTTTTAATTTGATTCCATGGCCAAACTATAGGTAATGTGCCTATTACAAAACCAATTATCAGGTGATCAAGCTGACTAGGATATTTTTTTGTTAAGTAAGTTAAAAATTTTGAAAGTATAATAAGACCTAATACTGATCCAATGAAAAAAACAATTAGGATATTTATCATTTCACTCTCCACAATTAATTTCTGGTCATTTGGATAAAAGATGTTTGTGATAAAATTGAAAAAATTATTTACAGAGTCCACTAATAAAAGCTTATAATTACCCAGCAAAATAAGTAAGAATGAACCAGAAAGTCCAGGTATAGTTATGCCACAAATACTAATAAATCCACAGAAAAAAACAAAAACTATATTTCTATTTTCATAAAGGGGTTCGCTTACGCTTAAAATTATTCCAAATAATAATCCAAAAATTAGCAATAGAGCTGATTGTAAATTTGTTTTATCTTTTCTTTTAACTAAAATATAAACTGAACCAATTATTAAACCAAAGAATACTGACCAAACCAGCAGCTCATTCTCTACTAAGAAATAATCTAAAATTTTAGATGTTGTAAAATAACTTAAAATCATACCTGCAGAAATAAACAATAAAAAGAATCCATTTATTTTTTTTAAAAATAATTTTAGTCCATGATCTTTAAGCACTTGATAATTTTTGTAATTCAAAGATTGAATTGAATTGATTAAATGATTATAAAAACCAAAAATTAAAGAATAAAGGCCACCAGATATTCCGGGAAGCTTATTTATTGTTCCCATTACCAATCCATGAATTAAAATTTCAATAAAATTTACATTATTCCAATCTCTATTATACTTCATTCTTTTCAGATATTTTTTCCAAAAATAATATTATAAAAAACCCTGTTATGGTACATACAATTATTGAAAATTCGCTAGCAAAGAAATTAAATGTTTCTAAAAAAATACTTTCATTTACAGAGGATATTGGAAGTATGTTTAACACTGATCCTAAAATTAAGCCAATCATAATAATCATTGTTTTATTTTCATAGTTGGTAAGTAGCCATTTAATTACTCTAGAAAAAGTTAAGATTCCAAAAACTGCACCTATAATAAAATTTAATACATAAATGTAAGAATCAGATCCAGTTACAAAGATTGAATTTAGTTTTTCTAAAATAAATTGATATGCACCTAAAATTAACAAAATATATGATCCAGAAATTCCAGGCAAAATCATTGCGGATGAACAGATAAACCCACATAAAAAAATGTAGAAATAATTTATTTGCTGATTTACAGTTACGTTTTCTATGATTTGATTGATAATTACAGCTGTAATTATCATAAGTATAACATCTATGAATTTTAAATTTCTAGTTTTTTTTAATAAGATATAAATACTACAGACTATTAACCCAAAAAAAAATGAGCTTATTTGATTCTCATAATTTTCCAGAAGGAATAAAATTAACCTGCTAAAAATTGAAATACTAAGTATAATACCTAAAACTAAAAAAAATAATACATCGAATTTGTTTGGCTTAAATTTTTTTGAAAAACTTTCTTTGAAAATTTTAATATTTATATTACTAATCGAAGTTATTAAGTCCTTGTAGACACCTGTTATTAAAGCTATAGTTCCACCAGAAATACCAGGTACTAAATCAGCGATACCCATTAACATCCCTTTAAAAGTGAGAAATAAATAATGAATAGTAGAATTATACTTCATCGAAGTAAATCTACTAATAATTGTTTGAAATAATATTTAAGGCTTTGTTAAGATTTTCAATAGCCTTATCGTGATCATTTTTTCTTAGGTAATATTTGGCGATTGATATCCATGCTTTTTCATACAGTGGATCTTTTTCAATTATCAAATTTAAGTATTTAAGAGCATTATCATAATCCTCAATTTTCTCATAACATCTAGATAATCTATAAAGACTGAAAGAGGATTCTTTTTTAAAATTATTTAAAATTTTGTAGTAATAAATAGATTTTTTAAAATCTTCTTTCTTTTCATATATCTTACCTAATTCGACATAACAAGATGAAAATGTTTCATCACTAATAATCCCAAATTCGTGAGCGGCTATACTTTCTTTTATTTTATTTTTTTTAAAATATAATTTTCCAATTTCATACCAAGCATGGGCTGAGTAAGGATTTTTTTCTAAAAATTTATTTAAAAAACTAATCGCTTCGTCATCCTTTAGTGAAAGATTGTAGCATGATATTAATTTATCAAAGTAGTTTTTATCTTCTGGGTAGATTTTCAAAATTTTAATTAGAACTCTGATTGATTTTTCATAATTTTCTAAATTCATGTAATTTTTAAGTAATAAATCCAATACAAAGAAGCTTAATTGATCACTTTTTGGAATATTTTTTAAGATTAATATAGATTCTTTATATTTTTTAAGTTTCGTCAAAATTTTACATTTCTGAAAAAGAAGATCTTGACTATTTTCATTTATACTTAACAGATCGTCAATTAAATCATATGATTGGGTTATTTCACCTTTTAAAATTAAAATTTCAGAGTATAAAATATTTATGTTAATTGAGTTTGGGTATAAATTATTTCCTAACTCAACAGCTTTTTCTGCCATCATTATGTCCCCTTCATTAAAATAATAGAGAATTATTTCCTCAACCTCATCAGTGTCAAGAAAAATAGATGATTCATCTAAAATCATCTTTTCAAATTTCTTAATTAGATTATTACTATCGTTATACATATAAATTTGGATAAATTTATATACTTACTCTTATGTTAATTTTTTTTCAGATGAAGTTTATTAAATACTTATTAACATTTTTAAATGGAATTAAGGATATTTAATATTATTTTACATCCCTTTTTAATTTCTGATTCAGAAATATTTAGCGGTGGTGTTATTCTTACAGCTTTTTGTTCATATAAAAGCCAAAATAAAATTAACCCATTATCCAATGATTTTAAAACTAATTGATTTGCTAATTTTTCATTTTTTAAAATCAAAGCAATCATTAGTCCCTTTCCTCTAATTTCTTGTATGTATTGGTGTTTGAGTAAGCTTCTAAACAACTTTTCTTTTTCTAATGTTTTTTTAGAAAGTCTCTCTTTTAAAATAATTGATAAACTCTCAAAACCAGCAGCAGCAATTACAGGATGTCCACCAAATGTAGTTATGTGTCCCAATATTGGATTTTTTTGGAATTTATTCATAAAAGATTTTTTAGTAATCATAGCACCAATAGGAAACCCCCCGCCTAATGCCTTTCCTAGTAACAGAATATCTGGTGAAATACCAAAGTGTTCAAATGCAAATAATTTTCCGGTCCTCCCTAATCCTGTTTGAAGTTCATCTAATATTAAAAGTGCGCCAACTTCTTTACATCTTTTCTTGATTTTCTTTAAATAATTATTTTTAGGTAAAATAAAACCAGCCCCTCCTTGTATTGTCTCTAATATAACACAAGCTGTATTTTCATCAATTAAATTTAAATTGGAATCATTATAGTTCAAATAATTGATATTACTTAAAAGTGGACGATAAGCTCTTTTTCTTTTCTCATATCCAGAAACACTAAGAGATCCATGAGTACTTCCATGATAAGAATTTTTGGAAGAAATGATTTTTGATCTTCCAGTAATTCTTTTACATAGTTTTAAAGCGGCTTCAACTGCTTCAGTTCCTGAATTTGTAAGATATACAGAATTTAAATTTTTAGGTAAGTTTTCAACCAATAAACTACATAAATTTATACTAGGTTCAAGTGCAAATTCGCCATAGACCATTACATGAGAGTATTTTTTTAACTGGTTTATTGTTGCTTTGATTACTCTTTTATCAGAATGACCTAGATTACAAACTGATACTCCTGCTACAAAGTCTAAGTATTTTTTCTTTTTATCATAGATGTAGGTACCTTTGGCCTTGACAACTTCAATTCCTAGAGGTTTTGGTACAATTTGAGCTTGGAAGTCTTTAAAATTATTAATCAAAATTTTCTTTTTCTGAAATTCGTTCATTAAATTATGATGGTTTAACTAGAAAATTTTCAAGTTATGGATCAGTTAAATTCATTAATGATGAAATGGAGCTAAATTCAAATGTTCTTTTCTTTGATAGAAACGCAAACGAAATTTATTTTAATAAAAATGGAAAAATAATTGATAGTGTATCTACGATAAAAAGTAAGGAGGGTAAATATTTTATTGATGAAAAAAAATATGAGTTTAAAGAAAATGTAATTGTAGAAAATCCTGATTACAAGATTAGATCCAATATGATGGATTATTTCCTCAATTCAGAGATTACACTCTTTTACAAATTTTCAACAATTATCACTGATGATTATACAATCTTTTGTAATGAAGGTTTTTATGATCCACAAAAGAAGATAGGAGTTTTTAAAAAAGATGCTAAAGTCAATAGTGAGAGTAGAACAATTTTTGGTGATAGTATTTTTTTTGATGAAAATAAAAAATATGCCAGTGCATCCAGAAACATTAAAATTATTGATGAAAAAGAAAATTTAATTATTAAAGGTGAATATGCAGAAGTATTTGAAGAATTGGATTCAGCTCTCATAACAAAAAATCCAGTTGCAATAAATATTACAAAAACTGATTCCCTTTTTATAAAGGCAGATACATTAATATCA
>CACCIQ010000012.1 GCA_902546095.1 uncultured Bacteroidota bacterium | reverse complement strand
GAATCATAAAAATCAACATTAGTTGCTCCATTAATGTAGCCTTCATCAAACTCATCTTTAGTTCTAACATCCAAACAAATTGAATTTGAATCACTCTCTTTTTTATTTTTCCAATCCTCAGAATTGAGATTCATCTTAATAATTTGCAAATTAAAAAACAATATGAAAAAAAAGGCATATATATGATTTTAATTGAAAAAAAAATTATATTTGGACCGTGAAATTAAAAAACATAAATCTTTGGTGGTGGTTCAGTTCAAATGAATTGTAACATTGATTTTGTTTAAAAATATTTTAATAAGGCTTGTCAATGTGACGAGCCTTTTTTTGTTATGTATAAATTAAATACTGTAAAAAAAAATATTATTGTTGATACAATTACGCCTGTAAGTATATATTTAAAACTTAGGGACAACTATTCTAATACAATATTGCTTGAGAGTAGTGATTACAGTGCAAAGGATAATAGCTATGCATATATATGTTGCAATCCTATAGCAAAGTTTTATGTCAAAAAAAACACATTATTTACAGAATACCCCGACGAATCTAAGTTCCAAAAAAAACTAGCAAAAGACATTCGTATTTTTTCAGAGCTTGAAAAGTTTATGAATAAGTTCAGTATTCAAGATGATTTAAATCAAAGCAAAAAATATATAAGCAAAGGTTTGTTTGGCTACATGACTTATGATTCCGTAAGATTTTTTGAAAAAATAAATATTAATAATGAATCTTTCGGTGATGATATTCCCGATATCTATTACAGTTTATACAGTGAAATAATAGTTGTAAACACATTTAATAACGAGGCCAACTTAATTAGCCACTCAGGCAACAAAAATAAAATTGATGAGATTGAAAAATTAATTAAAGGGAAAAAAACCAATGAATTTAGTTTCAAGTTAAATGGAAAATTAGAATCTAATTTAACTGATGATGAGTTTTTAAAAATGGTTGATAATGGAATAAAACATTGTTACCGCGGGGATGTATTTCAAATAGTTTTGTCAAGAAAATTTTCTCAAAAATTTTCTGGTGATGAATTTTGTGTATACCGGCAATTAAGATCAATTAATCCTTCTCCATATTTATTTTATTTTGATTATGGAAGTTTTAAGATTTTTGGTAGTTCACCTGAAGCCCAGCTTGTAATAAAGGATAAAAAAGCTGAAATTCATCCTATTGCGGGAACATTTAAGAGAAGTGGGGATGATGCAGTGGACAAAGAGAAAGCAATAAAACTATTTGAGGATGATAAAGAAAATAGTGAACATATGATGTTGGTCGATTTAGCAAGAAATGATTTGAGTAGGTCATGTTCAAATGTAAAAGTTGAAAAAGATCGTGAAATTCAATTTTATTCTCATGTTATTCATTTAGTATCAAAAGTAACTGGTGAGCTGAAATCCCCATCAAATGACATAATTGGGAATACCTTTCCAGCTGGAACGCTCACAGGAGCACCTAAGTTTAGAGCAATGGAGTTGATTGAAGAATATGAAAATAATACAAGATCTTTTTATGGTGGAGCAATTGGCTTTATAGATTTTGATAATAATTTTAATCATGCTATTATGATCAGATCCTTCTTGAGCAAAAATCAAA
Organism: uncultured Bacteroidota bacterium; assembly: GCA_902546095.1. GTDB lineage: Bacteria > Bacteroidota > Bacteroidia > Flavobacteriales > Flavobacteriaceae > Eutrophosalina. Next base: position 28,440 of record CACCIQ010000012.1, on the reverse strand, counting down.
ATTTATTATTACAAGCAGGTGCTGGAATTGTTTCAAAGTCAAATAGACATAATGAGCTGAATGAAGTTTACAATAAAATTGGTGCTTTACTTAAAGCACTTGAAAAAGCAGAAGAATTATGAAAATTATAGTTATAGACAATTATGATTCTTTCACATACAATCTTGTCCATTATTTGGAGGATTTAGATTGTGATGTTACAGTAAAAAGAAATGATGATTTAACACTTGATTTTATCAATGATTTTGATAAAATTCTTATTTCTCCGGGCCCAGGAATTCCTGATGAAGCAGGACTAACTAAAAAAATAATTAAGGAGTTTTTTGATAAAAAAAGTATTTTGGGTGTTTGTTTAGGACATCAAGCCATAGGTGAAGTTTTTGGAGGAAAACTACATAATCTAAAAGATGTTTTTCATGGTGTGTCAACTGAGATAGAAATTACGTCAGATGACCAGTTATTTATTAATATACCAAGGAAACTTAAAGTTGGTAGATACCATTCCTGGATAGTAAAAGAACTTTCAAAAGATTTAATACCATTGGCTTTTGACAGAGATAAAAACGTTATGGCTCTTAAACTAAAAAATTATAATGTTTGGGGAGTTCAATTTCACCCAGAGTCTATTCTAACTGAGATGGGTAAAGAAATTTTAAAAAATTGGATTGAAGCAAAATGAAAGAAATACTTGAAAATTTATTCCAATACAATAAACTTGATTACAATCAAGCTAAAGAAGTACTAATAAATATAGCTACTAATAAGTATTCAAACTCTGAAATCGCGTCATTCATAACCGCCTATAAAATGAGGAATCCATCAATTGATGAAATGGAAGGCTTTAGAGATGCATTACTCGAGCTTTGTGTTGGAATTGATTTTAATGACTTTAATACTATTGATCTGTGTGGTACAGGTGGAGATGGAAAAGATACGTTTAATATATCAACTATTTCTTCATTTGTTGTTGCAGGATCAGGTTTTAAAGTAACTAAACATGGCAACTATGGAGTATCCTCAAATTGTGGATCAAGCAATGTGTTAGATTTTTTAGGTGTTAAATTTTCAAATGATGAATCTCATTTAAAAAAATGTTTAGAAGTTTCTAATATTTGTTATTTACACGCACCTCTTTTTCATCCATCAATGAAAAACGTAGCTCCGGTTAGAAAAGCTTTGGGTTTTAAAACTTTTTTTAATTTATTAGGGCCACTTGTAAATCCTACGAAACCACAAAATCAATTAACTGGTGTATACAATTTAGAAACCGCTAGACTATATGGTTATATATTTAAAAACACAAATAAAAATTTTTCAATAATTTATTCACTTGATGGATATGATGAGATTTCCCTAACTAATGAATTTAAATTAATTACAAATAAAGAGGAAATTATCTCAGATGCATCATATTTTAAACTGAATAAAGTTGATCCTAAAAAAATTTTAGGAGGAAAATCAGTAGGAGAATCTGCAGATATTTTTGTTAAAATTCTTGGTGGAAAAGGATCATTGAGTCAGGTAAACGTAGTTTTAGCTAACTCGTCTTTAGCAATTCGAACATTAACTGGGAAAGACATTGAAGAATCCTACTCAATTGCAAAGGAATCTTTGGACAGTGGTAAAGCTTATAACTGTTTAAAAAAATTGATTGAACTTTAATATGGATATCCTTTCAAAAATAATTTCAAAAAAAATAGTCGAATTAAATCAGCTCAAAAAAAGCATTTCTATTTCTGACTTAGAAAGCAGTGAATTTTTTGAGAAAAACAACAAATCTATCGTAAATGGTTTGACAGAAAATGAAATAAGTATTATTGCTGAGCATAAAAGAAAATCTCCATCTAGATCTGAAATCAATTCTCAAACACCAACTGAAAAAATTATAAGTGGTTATCAAGAAGCAGGAGCAGCTGCACTTTCAATTTTGACAGAAAAAAATTTTTTTAATGGATCTACTAATGATATACTTAATGCTAGGAAAATAACAGAATTGCCAATTTTAAGAAAAGACTTTATAATTGATGAATTTCAAGTTATTGAGTCAAAATCAATTGGTGCTGATGGTATTTTATTAATTGCTGCATGCTTAGATAAAAAGCAAATAATTAAGCTATCTGAGCTTGCAAAAAGTTTGGGTTTAGAAGTTTTAATTGAAATACATGATTTATCTGAACTCGATGATTGCTGTATAGAAAGTATAGATATAATTGGAGTAAATAATAGAAATTTGAAGACATTTAATGTAGATATTAAAACTAGTCTTAGCTTAAGTAGTAAAATACCAAGCAATTATACTAAGATTTCAGAAAGTGGAATAAGTAATTCAAATGATATTATAACTCTAAAGAATTTCGGATATGATGGTTTTTTAATTGGTGAAAATTTTATGAAAAGTGTAGATCCTGGCAGAGCTCTTGCAAACTTTTTAAATGAAATAAAAAATGATTGTTAAAGTTTGCGGATTAAAAGAAATGAATAACATAAATCAATTAAATGAAATTGATATAGATTTAATGGGGTTTATTTTCTATAACAAGTCATCAAGATTCATTGATCTAGATATAAATATTTCTCACATTACAAAAAAGAAGGTTGGGGTTTTTGTCAATGAAAGTTTGGAAAACATTAAGAAAAAAATAAAAAATTATAATTTAAATTATGTTCAACTTCACGGAGACGAAACACCAAAATTCACTGAAAAATTGATGAATTATTGTAAAGTAATTAAAGCCTTTAGAATTTCTGAAAATTTTGATTTTGATAGTACAAATCAATACACTGATTGTTGTGATCTATTTCTTTTTGATACTTTTTCAAAAAATTTTGGTGGTTCTGGTAGAAAATTTGATTGGAAAAGACTACAGGGCTTTAACAAAAAAAAGTTTCTTTTAAGTGGTGGTATTGACATCAACAGTGCAGATGAAATAAATAATATAAAAAATAAAAATGATTTTTTGCTTGGTATAGATATTAATAGCAAATTTGAGATTTCTCCTGGCTTAAAGGATATTAAAAAAGTAAATATGTTTTTAAAAAAATTAAATAAATGAAAAATTTCAATGTAAGTAAAGATGGTTTCTATGGTGATTTTGGAGGAGCATTTATACCTGAAATGTTATTTCCAAATATAGATGAACTCCAGAAAAACTATATTAAAATATCGGAGTCAAAAGAATTTAAAAAGGAGTTTAATCAACTTTTACATGATTACGTTGGAAGGCCTACTCCACTATATTATGCGAAGAGACTCTCGGAAAAATTTAAAACGAAAATTTATTTAAAAAGAGAAGATCTTTGCCACACTGGCGCACATAAAATCAACAACACAATTGGTCAAATACTTTTAGCAAAGAAACTTGGTAAAAAAAGAATAATTGCTGAAACAGGTGCTGGACAGCATGGTGTAGCAACTGCTACTGTATGTGCATTAATGGGTATTGAATGCGTTATTTACATGGGAGAAGTTGATATCTCACGTCAAGCCCCAAATGTTGCAAGGATGAAAATGCTAGGTGCAAAAGTTAGACCAGCAACATCAGGAAGTAAAACACTAAAAGATGCTACAAATGAAGCAATTAGAGATTGGATTTCAAACCCTGTTAACACACACTACATAATAGGGTCTGTTGTAGGTCCTCATCCATATCCAGATATGGTTGCCAGATTTCAATCAGTTATTGGCTATGAGACTAAAAAACAATTATTAAAATTTGAAAACACTGAAAATCCAACCCACGTTATTGCCTGCGTTGGTGGCGGTAGTAATGCTGCTGGACTTTTTTATCCATTTTTAAATAATAAAAATATAAACATAGTTTGCGTAGAAGCTGCTGGAAAGGGTGTTCATAGTGGTGAAAGTGCTGCAACATCAATTCTTGGGACTGAAGGGATTATACATGGATCAAAAACTTTACTAATGCAGACAAAAGATGGGCAAATCACTGAGCCATATTCAATATCGGCAGGTCTTGATTACCCAGGAATTGGTCCTATGCACGCAAACCTTTTCAGATCTAAAAGAGGTAAATTTATATCAATTGATGATAGTGATGCTATGAAATGGGGATTAATTTTATCTCAGATGGAAGGAATTATTCCAGCTATAGAGACTTCTCACGCTTTTGCAATTCTAGATAAAATGAAATTTAATAAAAATGATATAATTGTATTTAATTGTTCTGGTCGCGGAGATAAAGATTTAGATACTTACGTGAATTATTTTAAATTATGAGAAATTTTTTATTGCCTAGATTTTTTTCAATAGTATTTCTTTTTATATCGTGTAATGATAAAATAGAAAATGTTGAAAATGATGATTTTAATATTCTTTTTATCATGACCGATGATTTGAATTGTGATCTAGGTTCATATGGCCATAATCAGGTAATAAGTCCAAACATTGATAAATTAGCTAAAAATGGATTTTTATTTTACAATGCTCATAATCAATTTCCTCTGTGTGGCCCATCCAGAACATCATTGATGACTGGAATGTATTCAAACCAAACTAAACATACTGTTCTTGATGTTGATGTTCGTCAAACAATACCAAATGTTGTCACTTTGGGGCAACGTTTCAAACAAAGAGGTTATACATCTGTTAGAATAGGAAAAATATTTCATTATGGTAATCCGGGTACAATAGGAACCTCCGGTGCTCAAGACGATATTAGCACTTGGACTTACACGATTAACCCATATGGGCGAGACAAGGAAGAAGAATATAAAATTAAAACTCTAAAGGAAAGACAATACGGTGGAACTTTAAGCTGGCTAGCTGCAGAGGGTAAAGACGAGGAACAAACAGATGGAATAGGTGCCAATGAGGCGATAGAGCAACTTGATAAATTCTCAAAAAATGGAAATAAATTTTTCCTTGCAGTAGGGATGTATAGACCTCACACACCTTTTGTTGCTCCTAAAAAATATTTTGATATGTATAATCAGAATGAAATGGAAATACCTTACAATGGCAGCACTGAAAATTATTTAAATACGATTCCTGTTCCTGCGCAGCGTTCTGTAAGATGGAAACAAGATCAAATAAAATTAAATCTAAAGGAAAATTATAAACTTGCTCAAGAAATTAAAGAAGCTTATTATGCAACAACAACTTTTGTGGATGCACAAATTGGTAGAATATTGAAAAAACTTAAAAAGACTGGTCTAGATAAAAATACAATTGTCGTTTTTACCTCTGATCATGGTTACCATTTAGGTGAACACGGGCATTGGCAAAAACAGACATTATTTGAAAAATCGACTAGAGTGCCTCTAATTTTTTCAGGACCAGGTATCCCAAGAGGTATCAGCTCCAAATCACCTGTTGAACTTATCGACATATATCCTACATTAACAGATTTAACAAAAATTGAGACTCCTTCACACGTAGTTGGAAAAAGCCTTGTGCCTATTTTTAGGGATAATGAATTTAAAGTTAGAGAAAGTGCACTTACAAGATGGAGGGCATCTCAACATAATAAAGTATTTGAAGGATACAGCATAAAAACTAGCAGATACAGAATTACAAAATGGGGAGATAATGGAGAGGATGGTTTTGAATTATATGATCACTCAAATGATCCTGAGGAAATGTTCAATTTAGCTAATAATATTAATTACAAAATTATTCTAGATTCTCTTGAGCTACATTTAGATTACAGAATAAAGGATTCAAAGAAAAAACCACCTGGATTGGGGCCACAGTTTCAAGAAAGAAGATTAAGAAAAGAGGTTAATTATACACCTGGTGACTTACATAGTATTGATGGTAAAAGAATTTATATAAAACCAGCAGATGAATAGAATAAATCAAATATTCAAGAGGAAAGAAAATCTTCTTTCAATTTATTTTACCGCAGGTTTCCCAAAGATAGATGATACTGTAAAAATCATAAAAGAACTAGATAAATCGCAAGTTGACATGATCGAAATTGGATTACCTTTTAGTGATCCTCTCGCTGATGGTCCTACTATTCAAAAAAGTTCTGAGAAAGCACTTAGTAATGGAATGACAACTAATTTATTATTTGATCAGCTGAAAGATTTGAGAAAAATTTCAGAAATACCTGTTGTTATAATGGGTTATTTTAATCCAATTTTACAATACGGAATTGAAAAATTCTGTTCGAATTGTAAGGATGTGGGAATAGATGGCTTAATAATACCAGATTTACCAGCTGAAATTTTTAAAAAAAATTATAAAAATATTTTTGATAAAAATAAATTGAATATGATGTTTTTGATAACTCCACAAACATCAAATGACAGAATTAACTTAATTGATCACCTCTCTAAAGGTTTTATATATATGGTCAGTAGCTACAGTGTGACCGGAGCTAAAGATAGCTTTGATAAATATCAAATTGAATATTTTAAAAGAATTAAAAAAATGAATCTTTCAAATCCACTATTAATCGGATTTGGTATTAGTAATAAAAAGACATTTCAATCTGCATGTCAAAATAGTAATGGAGCTATTATTGGTTCAGCATATATAAAATATATTGAAAATCATGGTGTATCGAAAACTAGAGATTTTATTAAACTAATTAAAGATTAATTATCTGGTGAAAACAGGGAAGTTTTCATCAGATGTTTCAGCCTCATTGTATGAATAATTCCCTAAATTAAATCCAAGCAATTCATTGTAGCTAGATACATCATTATCAACAATATATCTGACCATCATTCCTCTCGCTTTTTTTGCATAGAATGAGATAATTTTAAGTTTACCATTCTTAAAATCTTTAAATACCGGAGAAATAATCCTACCATCAAACTTTTTTTTATCAAAAGCTTCAAAATATTCATTACTAGCCAAATTGATTAACAAATCTTCACTACTCATTTCATCAAGTATTGAATTTGTAATATTTTCAGACCAAAATTTATACAAGTTTTCTGATCCATTAACTGCTAATTTGGTACCCATTTCGAGTCTATATGGTTGAATTAAATCAAGGGGTTTTAAAACACCATAGTAACCTGAAAGGATTCTTAATGATTTTTGTAAATCATAAACTTTATCTTCAGAGAGTGTTTTGATATCAATTCCACTGTAAACATCACCATTAAATGCAAAAACTGCTGGTCGAGAGTTTTTATCATTATGATTATCAACATAATCATTATTTCTTTTCCAATTTAAATCTGATAATTTCTGTGATATACCTTGAAGCTGCATTAAATCTTTAGGACTCTTCTCTTTTAATACAGAGTTAATTTGAGAAGTTTTATTTAAAAAAACTGGCTGAGTACATTTGAGACTATCGATGTTTGAATCAAAGTCCAATGATTTTGCTGGAGAAATTAGAATTTTCATTATGTAAAATTAATTATTTTTTGAATAATTTTTCCACTTTTCAAAACATGATTTAAAATCATTTGGCAATTCAGTTTCAAAAGCTAATCTCTCATTAGTTCTAGGATGGTTAAAACTTAATGTTTTAGCGTGTAATGCTTGTCTTGGTAATAACTTAAAACAGTTCTCAACAAACTGTTTGTACTTGTTAAAAATTGTTCCCTTCAATATCTTATCACCTCCATATCTTTGATCATTAAAAATTGGATTTCCAATATGTTTCATGTGAGCTCGGATTTGATGTGTTCTACCTGTCTCAAGTTCACATTCAACTAGTGAAACATATCCCAAATTTTCAATGACTTTATAGTGAGTAATTGCTCTCTTACCAATATCTTCGTTAACTGGTACAGACATTATCATTCTATTTTTTTTATCTCTTGATAAATATTTATCAATAGTTCCATGTTCAGGTGAAGGCAAACCCCAAACAATTGCTAAATATTTTCTGTCAATAGTTTTATGAAAAAACTGTTCAGATAATTTTGTCAGAGCAATATCAGATTTAGCAACAACTAACAAGCCACTTGTATCTTTATCAATTCTATGAACTAATCCAGGCCTCCCATCACGATTCTGAGGTAAATTTTCATTGTGATAAATTAAACCATTTAGTAATGTCCCAGAATAATTTCCATGACCAGGATGCACAACTTGATTCGGTGGTTTATTAACTACCAATATATCATTGTCTTCATAGACAATATCAATGTCAATTTTCTCTCCTACAATTAAGTTTTCATATGGCGGATGGTGAAACATTACTTTGATGTTATCACCTGGTTTTACTTTGTAATTTTGTTTAACTGGATTTTCATTTGAAAAAATATATCCACTTTTAGCAGCTTTTTGAATTTTATTTCTTGTTGCATTTTCAATTCTATTCATTAAAAACTTATCAACTCTAACAGGCTCTTGACCTTTGTCTGCTAGAAAGGAGAAGTGCTCAAAAAGCTCATCATTATTTTCTATTTGATTCAAGATTATTATTTTTTCCGTTACCTAAAATCAAGTTTAATATTGATTTTTTTGGGATCAAGGATCCAGACTCAATAGATTCACCTTCAAATTCAACATCTAAAACCATATCTTTTCCAATATTATCTTCATAAATAAATTCACCAATCTCAAGATCTAGTGAGGAAAGAGTTGAGACTGCATTTCTTTTTGTAAGCTGGATAATATTTGGAAGTATAACATCGCCAAATGACGATGGATTTGTTGTAAGATAAATTTTTCTGTTCTTTTTGACTTCTTTGTTTGCGACCGGAATTTGCTCAATTACAGTATTTTTATCAAAGTCTTGATTAAAAAATGAAGAATCAATAATTTCATATCTCAGATTTCTCTCATTTATAACTTCATCTATTTCATTTAAATTAAGACCTACCAGGTTTGGAACAACTACCCTGCTTGTCTGATTGGTGTAAAAAAATAAGAAAACAATTGATGTTAATACAACCAATGAAAATATAATTGTAGCTAAAAAAAGTTGCTTTATAAAAACCCGACTGTAAAAAAACTTCATTTTAAAACTTCAAAACAAATATATATAAATAAGTATCTTTAAGAAGTTTAAGAAAACATATTTTTTAATGAAAAAAAATGTTGCAGTTTTAATGGGTGGATACTCAAGTGAACATGATATTTCTATAAAAAGTGGAAATACAGTATACAACAATATTGATACAAATAATTTTATTCCTTTTAAAATAATTGTAGAAAAAGAAAATTGGAACTTAATTAATAATGATGATATAAAATATCCAATATCTAAAGATGATTTTAGCGTTAAAATCGATGGTAAAAAAATAAAATTTGATATTGCATTTATAATGATACATGGCAGCCCCGGTGAGGACGGCATCATTCAAAATTATTTTACTAAACTAAATATTCCATTTACAGGTCCATCGGCAGATGTGGCAAAACTAACTTTTGATAAAAAAAAGTGTACTGATTTCGCGAAAAAAAATGGATTCAATGTTGCTAAATCAAAATTGATAAATAGTGATTCTAATTTAGAAATTGAAAATATTGAAGAAAACCTAAATTATCCATTATTTGTTAAAGCTAATAATTCCGGAAGCAGCTATGGTATTTCAAAGGCTTACAACAGAGAAGAATTAATTAATGCCATAGATAAATCATTTAGTTTTGATAATGAAGTTTTAATTGAAGAGTTTTTAGATGGTAAAGAGGTTTCGGTAGGTGTAATGTATTTCCAAAACGAAATAAAAGTTTTTGGTATTTCAGAAATTGTTTCAAAAAATGATTTTTTTGATTATGAAGCTAAATATGAGGGTAATCATGAAGTTATTAGTCCAGCTAGGTTAAATAATCAGCAAAAATTGAATGTTGAAAAAGTATCAAAAAATCTATACAAAAAATTGAAAATGACTGGTTTTTCACGATCAGACTTTATATTCATAGGTGATGAACCATACCTGCTAGAAATTAATTCAATACCTGGTATGACAGAGGAAAGTATCTTTCCAAAGCAAGTTAAGATGAATGGTATATCTTTGGAAAATCTATTTACATATATAATAGACAATACACTAACAAAATTTGAAAAATGAAAAGAGCTATTTTTCCAGGTACTTTTGATCCCTTTACACTCGGTCATCTTGATATTTTAAATAGAAGTAAATTAATTTTTGATGAGGTAATTATAGGCATAGGCAAGAATGATGAAAAAACATCAATGTTTTCCATTGAAAAAAGAATTAAATTAATAAAAAGCGTCATAAATAATGAGGATAAAATTGAAGTAATGAGCTATAATGGTCTAACAATCGATTTTTGTAAAAAAGTAAATGCAGACTTTATTGTTAGAGGTGTTAGAAATAATGGAGATTTTGAATTTGAAAAAGCAATAGCTAGAACAAATAGACTTCTATCAAAAATTGAAACAGTATTTCTTTTAACATCTGCAAAAACATCTTTTATAAGTAGCTCTATTGTAAGAGATCTTATTAAAAATAATGGAGATTACAGAGAGCTTGTACCTAAAAAAATTGCTAAACTTCTTTAATATATTTTTTGAGAATAATTGAAATATTTTTAAAGGTTTTTTTCTTTATATCTTTTGCCTGATCAATAGTTTTCCACTTAGCACTTCTAATACCTTCACTTTTTTGAGGCTTTAATTTTCCATCGTAGCTTGATTTCATTTTATACCAATGAGTCTCTTTTAAAAAATATTTTTTCTTCACTTTTATAATGTGAAATGTTTTTTCAAAGAATTTATCAATTTTTAATTTTTTAATCCCCGTCTCCTCAATTACCTCACGAATTGCCGCATCTTTATTCTTTTCATTTTTATCAACCTTTCCCTTTGGTAAATCCCATTTACCTTTTCTAAAAATAAATAATAGCTCATTGTCTTTATTTCTAACAATTCCTCCTGCAGCTTTTATAGTATCTATTTTGGTTTTAAATTCATTGAGGATATCTTCTTTGTTTGGAGAGTAAATAAAAATTTCTTTTTTAATCTTCAATTTTTTTATTATATCTTCAATTGATATACTTGATAACAAGTATGTATTTGGGTTATCCAAATAATTCTTATCGCTGGTTAATATTATTGGTAATCTATTGGCAAAAACTTTATACATTTGTACGATGGTTAATGACGAATATATCGCTAAAGAAACCTGTAAACTTCTTCTACAAATTAATGCAATTAAATTGAATCCAAAAAATCCATTTACCTGGGCATCTGGGTGGAAATCACCAATTTATTGTGATAACAGAATTATATTGTCTTTTCCTGCTGTTAGAGAAAAAATCTGTTCTTTTTTATCACAGCAAATTAAAAAAAGATATGAGGATTATGATGTCATTGCAGGTGTTGCCACTGGTGCAATTGGAATAGGTATGCTTGTTGCTAACAAACTTAATAAGCCTTTTGTTTATGTAAGGGCTGACAGAAAAAAACATGGCAGGAAAAATAGTATTGAAGGTTTTTATGAAAAAAGTCAAAAAGTAGTTGTAATTGAAGATTTAATTAGTACTGGAAATAGTAGTCTTGAAGCTTGTCAATCTCTAATTTCCGAAAACTTAAAAATTAAAGGTCTAATAAGTATATTTAATTACAACTTTGATATTTCAAAATTGAATTTTGAATCAAAAAATATTTCATATTCCTCATTATGCTCTTACAATTATCTAATTGATTATGCAGTAAAAAATAATTATGTTAGTGATGTTGAGTTAACTCAGCTAATTAAATGGCGAAACAATCCTCAAGAATGGAATAAATAGAAATGGAAATAATCAAAGAATCAAACGTAATTCCATATTCATCTGAAAAATTATATTCTCATATTATTGATATAAATAATTATGAGCAAATTTTAAAGGATGAAATTAGAAGTTTTGATAAATTATCAGAGAATGAATTCAAAATTAAAATAGGTAATATGCCAGGCATTAATTTGTTATTAAGCGAGCTTCCAGAAAATAATGAAGTCAAGCTTTCCTCTAATGATAGTAATTTAAATTTTTACATTCTAATCAAAATTGATGCTATTGAAAGCAATTCTTCTAAAATTAAAGTTCAATTTGTAGGAAATTTTTCATCAATGATAGAAATGATGATTAAAAAACCTTTAAATACATTTATTGATTCGTTGAAAAATAAAATTGAGAATATTTCTTTTTAATAAATTAATTTTAGATCATGACTATCTAAAATTTTTAAATTTTTTCCAATTAATAACTCAACAGAGGAAGTTGATTTGATATCAATTATTTTTCCTTTTATTTTTTTTCCATTGTAAGTGTAATTTAAAAATGATTTTGTACCATATAGATTATTTAGATAATTCATTTTTATTTGATTAGTTGAGTAATTATTAGCATTCTCATCAATATTTGAAAAATGATTTATAAAATCCTTTGAGATTTTATGTAAATCATAATTAGTCTTGGTTATTTTTTTCAATGACGACGCTTGTTTTAAATCACCAAAATCAAATTGATTTACATTTAAACCAATTCCAACTATATAATCACTGACTTTATTTTTTTTCATCGAGGATTCAATTAAAATTCCTGCAATCTTTTTTTTATCTGACAAAATGTCGTTAGGCCACTTAACATGAAGATTTGGTATCTTATTTTGATTGAGAAATTCCAAAATTTTATTACTTACCAACATATTAAGCTTAAAGGAAAAATCATCAGAAATTTCATTTGAAGGTCTGTAACAGAAAGAAACACAAAGATTCATATATGGTTCTGAGCTCCAAATATTTGCTCTACGTCCCTTTCCCATTGTTTGATTAAAAGTGTATACACAAATAAGACTATCAGATGAAAATAATTTAATCTTTTTAATATATTCATTTGTTGAATCAATGGCATTAAGTTTGATTAGTTTCACCTGAACAATAATTTTGATGCAAAGTAAGGATAAAACTCTAACTAATATTATTAAAGGAATTGAAAATGTTAAAGGTGAAAATATTAGTATAATTGACTTTACAGAGATCGAAAATACGATATGTAAATATTTTGTAATATGTGACTGTCAGTCAAATACTCAGGTAAATGCGATTTCAAGTTCAGTGAAGAGGGTTGTAAGTAAAAATTTAAAAGAAAATCCTCTTAGCATTGAAGGTCTTGAAAATAAAAACTGGGTTTTGTTGGACTACATCGACATAGTTGTTCATATTTTTAAAAGAGAATTCAGAGAAATATATGATCTGGAAGAGTTGTGGGGGGAAGCAAAAATAATTAGATTAGATTAGAATTTATGAAAAATAAGAAAAGTAATACCAATCCGAAAAATAATTCAACCTATTGGATTTATGGTCTGATCATTTCAGTTTTTATAATATTTTCATACATAGGAAATGGTAGTGGATTTAGTGGAACAAAAAAAATTAATATATCAACTTTTGAAAAATACTTAAGTTCTGGTGATGTATCAAAAATAACTATCATAAATAAAACTCTTGCTGAAGTTACGTTAACCGAGAATGCCCTGATGAATGAAATTCATCGTGATGTTGCGACTAATAATTTTTTGGGTCAAAGAAATGTGATTGGCCCTCACTATAACTTTGAAGTAGGTGACTTAGAATTATTTCAAAGAAAATTAGAAAATGCAGAATCTAGTGGTATTATTTTTAATTATGAATTTAGAACCATAGAAAATAAGTGGTTTGATGTATTAATTGGATTTTTACCACTAATTATTTTAGTTGGATTGTGGATATTTTTCATGAGAAGAATGTCTGGTGGTGCTGGCGCAGGAGGATCTCAAATTTTTAGTATTGGTAAATCAAAAGCTAAACTTTTTGACGGAAATAAGGATACTAAAGTTACTTTCAAAGATGTTGCTGGATTAGAGGGTGCCAAGGAAGAAGTCAAAGAGATTGTCGATTTTTTAAAGAGTCCATCAAAGTATACAAAACTTGGTGGTAAAATTCCAAAGGGTGCATTACTTGTAGGATTACCTGGCACTGGAAAAACATTATTGGCTAAAGCTGTTGCAGGAGAAGCTAAAGTTCCATTTTTTTCACTTTCAGGGTCTGATTTTGTAGAAATGTTTGTTGGTGTTGGTGCCTCACGAGTTAGAGACTTATTTAAGCAAGCTAAAGAAAAATCACCATCAATAATTTTTATCGATGAAATTGATGCTATAGGACGCGCTAGAGGAAAAAATAGTATAACTGGATCTAATGACGAAAGAGAAAATACTTTAAATCAGCTACTTACTGAAATGGATGGTTTTGGTACCAATACAAACGTAATAGTTATGGCAGCAACCAACAGAGCTGATGTACTAGATAAAGCATTGATGAGAGCTGGTAGATTTGACAGGCAAATATATGTTGACCTTCCTGATGTGAGAGAGAGAAAAGAAATTTTTGAAGTCCATTTAAAACCATTAAAAAAGACAAAAGACTTAGATGTAGATTTTCTTTCAAAGCAAACACCAGGATTTTCTGGTGCTGATATCGCAAATGTTTGTAATGAAGCTGCTTTAATTGCAGCTAGAAAATCAAAAAAATCAGTAGGAAAGCAAGATTTTTTGGACGCTGTTGATAGAATAGTAGGAGGTTTAGAGAAGAAAAACAAGATAATATCCCCTAAGGAGAAAAAAACTATTGCCTATCACGAAGCTGGACATGCCACAGTAAGTTGGATGCTAGAACATGCTGCCCCACTAGTTAAAGTAACAATTGTACCTAGAGGAAGATCTCTTGGAGCAGCTTGGTATTTACCAGAAGAAAGGCAAATTGTTAGAACTGAACAGATTCTTGATGAAATGTGTGCGGCACTTGGAGGGAGAGCAGCTGAGAAGGTGATTTTTAATAAAATATCAACAGGTGCTTTGAGTGATCTAGAAAAGGTAACTAAACAGGCAAGATCAATGGTAACCGTTTATGGTTTGAATGATAAAATCGGGAATTTAACATATTATGATTCCTCAGGTCAAAATGAGTATGGATTTACAAAGCCGTATAGTGATACTACTGCTCAAATTATAGACAAAGAGATTTCCAATATAATTGAAACTCAGTTCAAAAGAGCTATTGGTTTATTAAAAAAACACAAAAAGAAACTTGAAGAATTAGCAAACTATCTTTTAGAAAAAGAGGTTATTTTTAAAGAAGATCTTGTGAGAATTTTTGGTGAAAGACCATTTGAAGAAAAAATTTCACAAGAAAAAAAGTAAGTATTTTATTAAACTTTCTTTAATTACTATCTTTACAGTAAAGAATTCAATTGAAGAAAATTTTTCGATCATTTTTTAAATCCAAAAAAAAAGAGAATGATAGTGAAGATACCTCCCAAGATGAATACAAATATCTACCCAAAAAAGACGAATTAGTTGAAGATAAATTCACACTAAATTTTAGCTCAAACGGAGGTAAATTTTTATATGCCACGAACATAGATGAGTGTGAAGAGTTTTTTTTAAAAATCCTTGAAGAAAATAATTGGGCTGAAAAAAGCATTTTATGCTTCAATGAAGATTTTATAAAAAATTTTATACCAAGTAATAATATAAAGTTTAATAAGTCAAACATCAACTCTAACCTATTCATAACAGATTGTGAATTTCTTGTCGCCAAAGATGGTAGCATACTTGTTAGTGCAAAACAAATTCAATCGTACAAGTCTAATGATTTACCAAATAATATTATTGTTATGGCCAGAACAAGTCAACTTTCTGAAACTTTAAGTAAGGGTCTTGAGGGAATTAGAATCAAATATTCAAATAATTTACCTTCAAACATTACATCTATCAAAAATTTTAATAAAGTAGGAGGTGAAGACTTAAACTTCTTAACCTATGGCTCAAGTGCTAAAAACTTATATCTTATTTTGTTGGAGGATTTATAATGAATGATTTTTTAACTAGACTGATACCTGGATTCATTTATGTTTTGCTTTTAATTGGAAGTCTTTTATATAATCAATTTTTGTTTGTTTTACTAATGTTTTTATTTTGCTTGATCATAATTTTTGAATATGGTAAGGTCTTGAGAAATGATAATATTCATTTGAAATCTATAAAAGAAAAAAATAAACTAAATGATATAAATAAAAAAAATTTATTTTTTTACACCGAATTTACTCCTCTAATATTTTTAATTTCTTTATTCATTTTGGGAATAATTGTAACATTTAATTCATCAGGATTAAACACATATTTTCAATATGTAATTTTCTTTGTTGTTTTGATTAATTCGTTAATGATGATAGAATTTGTTTTTAAAGGAAAGGAATTATTTAGTGATAAAAGATTTATGAAAACATGGCCTTTAATTGGTGTAGTAGGCTCATTTCTTTTAATTATTTATTCAACTCTAATTTATGATTATTCGCAATTTAAGTTGTTCTTTATTTATTACCTCATTCTTATTTGGGGTGTGGATAGTGTTGGTTATTTTGTTGGGAATAATTTTGGTAAAAATAAATTATATGAATCATTATCTCCAAATAAAACCATAGAGGGTGCAGTAGGTTCAATCATTTTTTCAACTATATATGGTTTTATTATTTCATCATATGTCAATTTAGACATTTTATTTTCAATTATATTATCTCTAATAACTGCATCTTTTGCAATTTTTGGAGATCTTGTTCAATCAAAAATTAAAAGAGAGTTAGATATTAAAGATTTTGGGAATTTACTTAAAGGACATGGGGGATTATATGACAGACTAGATAGTATAATATTCTCTTTTCCTTTTATATATTTAATTCTAACTATATACATATATGTTTCATAAAGAGGGTCACAATATTATACTGATATTTTTATTTGTAGTTATTTCAGATATTTTATTATTAGAATATATCTTTAATGATAGTCTGATTAAAACATTACTTCAAACTATTTCAATTTTAATCCTAATTTTAATATTACAATTTTTTAGAAATCCCTCTAGAAAAACCATTTTAAATGATAATCATGTAATTTCACCTGTTGACGGTAAAGTTGTTAATATAGAAAAGGTATTTGAAAAAGAGTATTTTAAAGATGAGAGAATTATTATTTCAATTTTTATGTCTCCATTTAATGTTCATGTGACAAGATATCCAATTGGTGGGAAAATTAATTTTAGTAAATATCACCCAGGAGATTACCTAGTAGCTTGGCATCCAAAATCTTCAGAAAAAAATGAGAGAACAACTATAGTTGTTAAAAATAAAGTTTTTGGAGAAGTTCTTTACAGACAAATTGCAGGTGCCTTAGCTAGAAGAATAGTAAACTATGCCAAAGTTGGTGATATTGCAATTCAAGGCAATGATGCTGGATTTATAAAGTTTGGATCTAGGGTTGATGTATATCTTCCACTAGATTCTAAAATAAAAGTTAAATTAAATCAACATTTAAAAGGTGGAGAAGATGTTATAGCTATGACTTAAGCTGAGATATTTTTTTTTCTAAGAGTTTAATTTTAGATTTTACATCATCGAGCTTTTTCATCTCATTGTCAACCACGGCTTGTGGTGCATTTTCAATAAAACTTTTATTGGATAATTTTTTTTCCAATATTTTTTTAAAACCAATATTATATTCAAGTGAATCTTTAATTTCCGAAATATCATCATGATTTAATTTTTTCTCAGATTCTATATAATAAATATACTTTCCAATAAGTATAGAGTTCAAATCATCTTGCTCCTTATTTTTTAATATAATAAGCTCTGAATTAGTTAATTTTTTAATAACACTTATCAATTCATTATCTAATATTTTATTATCAAAATATAATTTTATGGATTCCTTAAATGGAATATTATTAGCCTTTTTAAAATTTCTAACTTTTGTAATCAATTCATTTATATGATTAAAATTTTCAATAATTTTTTTGTCATGAACATCAGAGCTAGGCCATTCCAATTTAATACTTGAAATTTCTAATTTTTCACTGAGCTCATTACTGATAAAAGGCATAAAGGGTTCAAGCAGTGACAAGATTTTTTTGAAAAAAACTTTAGTATCATTTAAAGTTTTTAAAGAAATAGCATCACCATATTTCGGCTTGATTATCTCTAAAAAAATTGAACAAAAATCGTCCCAGACTAACTTGTATGTTATCATCAAGGCCTCTGAAATTTTAAAATTGTCATATGAATTATTTATTTCAATTATTTTCATATTTAAATTTTCATTAAACCATTTTACTGCAGCTAATTCATGTGATTGCGGAGGCTTTTCAGTGGAAATATCAAAACCATTTACTAGTCTAAAAGCATTCCATATCTTATTTGAAAAGTTCTTTCCTTGGACACACAGTTTTTCATCAAATAAAAGATCATTTCCAGCTGGAGCAGAAAATAATAAACCTATTCTTACTCCATCTGCACCATAATTTTTAATTAATTCTATGGGATCAGGTGAATTACCTAACTGTTTAGACATTTTTTGACCCTTTTTATCTCTAACAAGGCCAGTAAAATATACATTGTTAAATGGCTTATTATTTCGAAAATAGTAACCACTCATAATCATCCTAGCAATCCAGAAAAATAAGATATCTGGTCCAGTAACAATATCAGAGGTTGGATAATAATAACTAATGTCATCATTACTTGGATTTCTTATGCCGTCAAAAACACTAAT
The DNA here is from genome assembly GCA_902546095.1 of uncultured Bacteroidota bacterium. Lineage (GTDB taxonomy): Bacteria > Bacteroidota > Bacteroidia > Flavobacteriales > Flavobacteriaceae > Eutrophosalina. The sequence continues at coordinate 9,973 of CACCIQ010000012.1, read as the reverse complement.
TGGCCATAGCCATGATGAAAACCATGTGTCTAATACGTCATTATCTTGTTCAACATCATCAACTGTTAGCTCAATATTGAATTTAGATTTGAATTTGACTAATGCATCTTTTACATTTTTCGATACAACAAATTTAGAATTGTCATTTTTTAAATAATAGACTGGTATTCTATGCCCCCAATACAATTGTCTCGAGATGTTCCAATCTCTTATATTTTCCATCCAATTTTTGTAGGTATTTATATATTTTTTTGGATAAAATTTTATATCTCCAGAAACAACAGCATTAATTGCTGGTTCTGCAATTTTTTTCATTTTAATAAACCATTGAAGTGATAGTTTTGGTTCAACAACTGAGTTAGTCCTTTCTGAAAAAGCAATATTATGAGTATATGATTCAGTTTTTGAAATCAAACCTTGCTCAGTTAAATCCTTTACAATTTGTTTTTTAGCCTCAAATCTGTCTAAAGCTTGATATTTTTTTCCGTGATGATTAATAGTAGCATCATCATTAAATATATCAATGATCTCCAATTCATTATTTTTACCAATAATAAAGTCCTTCTCACTGTGAGCTGGAGTAACTTTTAAACATCCAGTGCCAAAATCGATCTCAACTGAGCTATCAAAAACAACTGGAACTTCCCTTCCTACTAATGGAACAATCAACTTTTTATTTTTCAAATTTTTGTATCTACTATCATTTGGATTCACAGCAACAGCAGTATCACCAAAAATAGTTTCAGGTCTAGTAGTAGCAACTGTTAAATAATCCTTAGAATCAACAACTTGATACTTTAGATAGAATAGCTTAGTCTCTTCCTCCTTGTAAATAACTTCCTCGTTTGAAAGTGTAGTAAGTGCTTCTGGATCCCAATTAACAATTTTTTTATCTCTGTATAAATAACCCTCATCAAATAATTTAATAAATGTATCAATCACTGACTCTGATAAATCACTATCAAGCGTGAATTTAGTTCTGTCCCAATCACATGAGCAACCTATCCTTTTTAATTGGTTTAATATTAAACCCCCGTGCTTTTCAGTCCATTCCCATGCATAATTCAAAAATTCATCCCTACTGATATCACTTTTCTTGATTCCCTTTTCCTTTAACATTTTTACAACTTTTGCCTCGGTTGCAATTGAGGCATGATCAGTTCCTGGGACCCAACATGCATTAAGTCCTTTTAACCTAGCCCTTCTAATGAGAATATCCTGAATAGTATTATTAAGCATATGACCCATATGGAGAATTCCAGTAACATTTGGTGGAGGTATTACAATTGTATATGCTTCTCTTTTGTCAGGAACTGATTTGAATAAATTTTCTTTATCCCATTTTTTTAACCACTTATTTTCAATCTTATTAGGATTGTAAACTTTATCAATTTCCATCACAATAATTTAAGCAAAAATAACTAACTACTAATAGATTTAAAAGAGAAAATAATTTTTGTAAAATGATTTAAAGGATTATTTTTATAAAAAAAGGAACCAAATGAAAAAATTTATTCTAATTTCTTCTCTATTCTTTCTTCCGCTATTAGCTTTTTCACAAGAAAAACAAGCTGAAGTTAAATTTGATGTAACAACTATCGACTATGGTGAAGTTGAATTCGAATCAGATGGCAAGAGAATTTTTAAATTTAAAAATATTGGAACTGCTCCACTTGTATTCACAAGAATTTCATCCTCATGTGGTTGCACTATCCCCAAAAAACCTGAAAAGCCAATTGAACCTGGTGGTGTAGGAGAAATTGAAGTTGAATATGATACAAAAAGAGAGGGGTTGTTTATGAAAGCAATTTCTGTAGTCTCTAACTCTAAAAATCCTTCTACGATTCTTAGAATAAAAGGAGAAGTTCTTCCTGAAGAGGAAGAAGAAGAAGAAGAAGAAGAAGAAGAAAAGGGAAAAGATTAATATTTTAAACTTTCATTACTCTTTGAAAAAAGTTTCTTTAAAAAATTATAATTCGTTTAGTGTAGACGCTAAGGCCAAGAATTTAATTCATATCTCCACCGAAAGGGAAATCATAAATTTTATAGAAAAAAACAAAAAAAATGAATTGTTAATATTAGGTGGAGGAACTAATATTCTGTTTACTTCTGATATCGAATATCCAATTTTAAAAATAGAAATTAAAGGTATAGAAATTATTAATGAGGATGATAATGAAGTTTTAGTTTCTGTAGGTGCAGGTGAGAGCTGGAATGAATTAGTTTGGTGGTGTATTGAAAATAATTTTGGTGGAATTGAAAATTTAGTTTCAATCCCAGGAAATGTTGGAAGCGCTCCTATACAAAATATTGGTGCATATGGAAAAGAAATTAAAGATGTAATTGAAAATTGCAAGGGAGTTTTTGTTAATAATGGATCAATAAAAATTTTTAGCAAAGACGAATGTAAATTTTCTTACAGGAGTTCAATATTTAAAGAAGAATTGAAAAATAAATTTATCATAACTAATATCACATTAAGGCTAACCAAAAAAAATCACAATATAAATATTGAGTATACATCGTTGAATAATTATCTAATTGAAAATGGAATTAGTAACCCATCAATTAAAAATATTGCAGAATCTGTTCATTTAATTCGAAAAAGTAAGCTTCCAAATCACAGAGAATTTGGTAATGCTGGAAGTTTCTTTAAGAATCCCATTATAAGTAAAAAACAGTTTAAACAAATTAAATCATTGTATCCAGAAATAGTAAGTTTTAAAAATAAAAATTCAGATTATAAAATTTCAGCTGCATGGTTAATTGAAAATTGCGGTTTTAAAAATATAAAAGAGAAAAATGTTACAGTATACAAAAATCAAGCACTAGTTATTATTAATACTGGAAATGCTAAAGGAAAACATATTTACAATTTTTCTCAAAAAATTAAAAAAACAGTTAAAGAAAAATTTGATATATTGCTTGAGGAAGAAGTAAATATTTTATAGAAATGGAGCTCTACATAATAACAATTATTTTTTTGGGTTTAGCATTTGCTGGAATTTCTATAAAAATTATCATGAAAAAAGATGGAAAATTCTCAGGAACATGTGCTAGTAATAGTCCTTTTTTGAATAATGATGGTAAGCCATGTGGAATTTGTGGAAAATTACCTGATGAGAATGAATGTAAAAAATCTACAATGAATCTTAATTAATTTTTCTAGATCAATAATGTCGAAAGAAGAATTTCCATCATTTGACAAGCTTTTAAATTCCAATTGGGATTATGTTTATAATTATCTGTTAAAAAAAACTTCCAACAAATATATTTCTGAGGAAATTACAATCCAGTCATTTTCAAAAGCTTTTGAAAAAATTAAGACCTATAATCCAAAATATAATTTTAAGACATGGTTAATTTCCATTGCAAAAAATACTTATTCTGATTACTTAAAGAAAAAGAAGTTGCTGTATAAAGATGTAAATTCTAAAAAAATTGAAAATATTGTTTCTGAATTAAGCCCTGAGGAAAGTATGATTAATAAGGAAAGTTATGATAATCTTAATTCTAAGATTGATGAATTAAAACCTATGTACAGAGATATGATAAAGTATAGGTATATTGAGGATTTATCAATACAAGAAATTTCAAAAAAATTAAATCAACCAATTAACACAACTAAAATAAAAATATTCAGAGCCAAAAAACTTCTAAGTGAGAAGCTGAAGAAAAATGATTAAATATCTAAAAAAATTAGGACCAGGATTACTTTTTGCGGGAGCTGCAATTGGTGTATCGCATCTTGTTCAATCTACTAAAGCTGGTGCTGAGTTTGGATTTGGTTTAATTTGGGCATTACTATTATGTAATTTATTTAAATATCCATTTTTTCTGTTTGGAACAAAATACACACATGCCACTGGTGAAACATTATTAAACGGCTATAAAAAGATAGGCAACTATGTTTTATTTATATACCTACTATTATCTATTGTTACAATTTTTACTATCCAAGCTGCAGTAACTATTGTCACTGCTGGTTTAGCTATTGAATTGTTTGGGATTTCATCAAATATTACTATTTGGTCAGGTATAGTTATAATTAGTTGTTTATTGATTTTGATAATTGGAAAATATCGAGTTCTAGATAACTTAATAAAAGCTATTATTTTGGTTCTTGCAATATCAACTATTACAGCTGTTTTTTATGCAAGCTTCAATTCAAACTCATCTATCGGAATTTCCCAAATTATCCCAAATAATTTTGAGGGAATTATATTTCTAGCAGCCTTTATGGGCTGGATGCCAGCTCCTCTTGATATTTCAATTTGGCAATCGATATGGACTAAAGAAAAAATGTCAATTAATAAAAAAGTTGACTATAAAACTGCACTATTTGACTTTAAATTAGGATATCTAATAACTGTATTACTTGGCGTTTGTTTTGTAGGTTTAGGTGCCTATGTAATGTTTGAATCCGGCGAAAAATTTTCAGATCAAGGAGGTGAGTTTGCTGGTCAATTAATTAATTTGTATACTTCAAATCTTGGCGAGGGAATGTTTATTTTCATATCATTAGCTGCATTCACAACAATGTTCAGCACCACTCTGACCTGTTTAGATGCTTCACCAAGAGCAATGGATCAATCCTTAAAATTACTAGGTTTCAAAAAATTAGCAGGATATACTTTTTGGCTTGTTCTGCTTTCTGTTGGAACCTTTCTAATTTTTGTTTTTTTAATGTCCGAAATGGGTACTCTTGTTAAGATTGCTACAATACTTTCCTTTATTACTGCCCCAATATATGCTATACTTAATTTTTCATTGGTCAACAGTAAATTCATGCCCAAGAACCACAAACTGAAAATTGGAATGAAAATATATTCAATTTTAGGCATAATTTTTCTTTCATTTTTTTCAATTTGGTACCTAACATTGATTTAAAATTGATATATATTTGCATGTAATTTAATCTGATTGGAAACTAAAACAATTTCATTAAAGGATAACGAAACAAAAAGTTGGACTAATCTAGACATTGGTGTATCTAAGAAAGTTATCAGTAATAATGCTAAAAAAGCATTTGTAAAAAAACCCAAATGGATTAGAGTTAAACTTCCTACCGGTAAGAAATATTCTAATCTCCGAGGCCTAGTTGATAAATATAAATTAAATACAATTTGTTCCTCAGGAAGTTGTCCAAATATGGGCGAATGCTGGGGAGAAGGAACCGCTACATTCATGATTTTGGGAAATATTTGTACTCGATCTTGTGGATTTTGTGGAGTTAAAACAGGAAGACCTCTTGAGGTTGATTGGGAGGAGCCTGAAAAAGTTGCTAAATCTATTTCAGTAATGGGTATAAAGCATGCAGTTATCACATCAGTTGACAGAGATGATTTAACTGATATGGGATCAATAATTTGGGCTGAAACTGTTAAAAGTATAAGGAGAATTAATCCAGGTATTACCTTGGAGACATTAATTCCTGATTTCCAAGGTATTCACAAGCATCTTAATAGAATAATAGATGTAATGCCTGAAGTAATTTCTCATAATATTGAAACTGTAAAGAGATTAACCAGAGAAGTTAGAATACAAGCTAGATATGAAAGAAGCTTAGGAGTTTTAAAATATCTAAAATCACAAGGAGTAAATAGAACTAAATCTGGTATAATGTTAGGTTTCGGAGAAACAGATGCTGAAGTGGTTCAAACAATCAAAGACTTAAGAAATGTAAATGTAGATGTAGTGACAATTGGACAGTATTTACAACCATCTAAAAGACACCTTCCAGTTAAAAATTTTGTTGATCCTTCAAAATTTGAATTTTATAAAAAAATTGCTGAAGATTTGGGATTTGTACATGTTGAAAGTGGTCCTTTAGTAAGATCTTCATATAAAGCCCAAAAACATATTACTTAATAAATTTATTTAACTCTTTTATAAAGTTCTTTTCATCGTTAAATAAAAACTCAATATTAATGTCTTGGTAGAATAAATTATCTAAATTTTCTATTTCTAAGATTTTAAAATAATCCTTTTTGGTAGTTATTATATTTTTATTTTTTGATTTTGACTTAATCAAATTAATATCTTGCTTTGAGTATCTGTGGTGATCGTTAAATTTTAAATGATTGAAAATAATATTTTTTTTATTTAAAAATTTTTCCAAAGCAGTACTGTCTGCAATTCCTGTCACAAGAACTACTTCTTGTTTTGATATTTTGTTATGATTCAATTGATATTTACCAAGAACATGATTTTTGTAATTGATAGAAGTAAAAAATACTTTTTGATCAGAATTTGGGTTAATTTTCCGAATAAAATCATTTTTTGTTGTTTCACTTAAATTATATGGGCATTTTGAAATTATTATAATATTTGCCCTTTTGAGACCAGATGCTGGTTCTCTTAAGTTTCCAGTTGGAATTATAAAGTCTTTAAAAAAAGGTTGATTAAATTTTGAAAGTACAATATTGATTGAAACTTTCAGACTTCTATGTTGAAATGCATCATCAAGGATAAAAAGATTAGATTCATTTTTAATATGAAGAGAGGATTGAATCCCATGGACTCTATTTTCACAGACTGCAACTGTTATATCATTATGGGTTTGCTTTATAAGATAAGGCTCATCTCCAATTTCATTTACCGAACTATATTCATTTGCCAGTATATAACCAGATGTATTTCTCATATATCCTCTACTTAAAAAAGTTAGTTTGTATTTACTTTTTAGTTTGGTAATTAAATAGTTTGCTAAGGGTGTTTTGCCTGTACCTCCAACTGACAAATTTCCAATCCCTATTATTGGTAAATTAAACTTTGTTGTTTTTAAAATATTTAAATCAAATAATTTATTTCTTATTAGTTGAAATAAGTAATATAGTATTGAAAAAGGAATTAGCAATCTTCTAAGTAGAGGCATTTGACGAAAATATAAATTTTATATTTGATAAAAAATTTCAATGAAATTAATCGAGATTCAAAATATTCTTGAAGAATGGTCTCCGCTAGAAAATTCTGAATATTTTGATAATGTAGGACTTATAATTGGTAATCCAAATTCAGAAGTTAATGGTGCATTAATTACAATTGATGTAACTGAAAAAGTTATTGATGAGGCTATTAATATGGGTTACAATCTCATAATAACTTTTCATCCTCTAATGTATAAAGGTTCAAATAAATTAAATTCAGAAGAGTACGTCGATATATGCATCGAAAAGGCTCTGAAAAATAATTTGAATGTGTATTGTATACATACAAATCTTGATAATAATCCAAAAGGTGTGAGTTATCAGATTTCTAGGAAATTAAAGTTGATAAATCCTAATATTTTTATTAAACAAAATGGAGTTGATAATATTGGTATGGGCATAATTGGTGAATTGAAAGAAGAACTTTCAGAAATTGAGTTTTTAAGTTATTTAAAAACACATATGGATTTATCTAATATCAGGCATAGTAATTTTACAGGAAAAAAATTAAAGAAAATCTGTGTACTTGGCGGATCTGGCAGTTTTGCCATTGAAGAAGCATTAATAAATGAAATAGATTGTTATGTTACAGCTGATTTAAAATATCATGATTTTTTTAAATCTAACAATAAAATATTATTAGTTGATATTGGACACTACGAAAGTGAAAAATACACAAAGGACCTTATTTTAAATTATCTTAATAAAAAAATTCCTAAGTTTGCATGCGTTATAGCAGAAACTAGAACAAACCCTGTAAATTATTATTGAAATGGCAAAAAAAGTTGATTACTCTGTTGAAGAAAGATTAAGAGCACTGTATGATCTTCAATTAATTGATACAAGAATTGATAAATTAAGAAGTGTAAGAGGAGAATTACCTCTTGAGGTACAGGATCTTGAAGATGAAGTTTCAGGTCTTGAAGTAAGAGTCGAAAAAGTTAATGGTGAAATTGTTGATTTAGAAAATCAAATCAAAGAAAAATTGAATAAGATAGAAGAATCCAAAGCAATGATTAAAAAATATAATGATCAACAAAAAAATGTCAGAAACAACAGAGCATTTGAATCATTAAGTAAGGAAATAGAGTATCAGGAGCTTGAAATTGAATACTCTGAAAAGCAAATAAACGAACTAAAAGCTCAAATTGAACAAAAAAACGAGAAACTTTCTGAAACAAATGAATTAAAAGATGATAGAAATACGCATTTAAAACATAAGAAAGGTGAGCTAGATGCCATAATGAAAGAAACAGAAAAAGAGGAAAACGGCTTAATCAAAAAATCAAGTGAGTACGAGTCAAAAATTGATGAATCACTCCTAAATTCATATAAAAAAATAAGATCTAGTGTTAAAAATGGTTTAGCTGTTGTACCAGTTGAGAGAGGTGCATCTGCTGGTTCATTTTTTGTTATCCCTCCACAAGTTCAATTGGATATTGCGTCAAGAAAAAAATTAATTACTGATGAACACAGTGGAAGAATTTTAGTTGATAAAGATTTAGCAGAAGAAGAAGAGAAAAAAATGGAAAGTATTTTTAACTCTATCTAACTACAAAGGATTTACTTAAAGTTTTTCCACCAGAAATTCCTATTCTATAAAAATATTGACCTGAAGAAATTTTACCTCCCCTGTTATGGCTTAGCGGGAATGTGTGTTCACCACTCATTAATTGACCATCAAAAATAGTGCTGATATGTCTTCCTAAGATATCGTAAACTCTAATTGTCACATTATGGCTTTGCTTTATTCTAAGATTCAAATTAACCTCATTAATTGAATTAGTATAAATAGGATGATGGTAATTAAACAAATCATTATAATCTACAATATCTAAATCATTGCAACCAAAACCTAGACCTAATGCGTCATACTCATTTCCAAGCATTGCTTTATCTATATAATCTGAATCACCACACAACCAATCTTTAAGAATTGTTTGATATATGGACCTAAAATCAATACTGTTATACATATTGCCTCTTCGATTTAGATTATCTAAGCTTGGCCATTCACCTATTATTCCACTTCCTCTTAGAGGAGGTCCAAATAATAAAGTTGGTGCAGCTGAACCATGATCTGTTCCCTGAGACCCATTTTCTTTAACTCTTCTTCCAAATTCCGAAAATGTCATTGAAAGAACTTTTGAGTCTAATCCCTCATAATTTAAATCATCATAAAATTTCTTAATTGCATCTGCAACATATGTTAATAGAACTTCATGAGTTAACGATTGATTTCCATGGGTATCAAAACCACCAATAGAGACCATATATATTTTAGAACCTAATCCCCCTTTAATTAATCTTGCAACTAATCTCAATTGCTTCTCCAAACCAATCTCATTATCATAAGTATCTGAATCTGTGGAATTTTTAAAAGCTTCATTAATTACTTTAGCATAATCGTAAGTTGTATTAGTTACCTTTCTTAAATACTCTAATTGATCACCATGAGTACAATCTGGAAGATTTTCCAATCCAAAAAACTCACCTCTCTCAGCCACTCTTTCAAGTCTTGATTCATTTGCAACGGCAAAAGCATAAGATCGTTGAGCACCACTGAAAATTAGATTTGCATTACTTCCAATCTGGACAGCAATTGGCTTCTCAGGTGGATTCATATTATAATCAAAGTGTTTCTCATCATAATATCTTCCTAACCATCCCGTAGAAACCATGTCACTTTTTTTTGTTGAGCCAGTAGCCCAATAATCAGATGATGTAAAATGAGATAAATTTTGACTTTCATATCCCACACCATTGACAATTTTCATTTGTCCCTCATTCCAAAAAGGCATTAAATTGGACATATAATCAGGCATTCCATGATTATCATCCAGTTTAATTATTTTATTGTTTGGAATATGTAGGGTCGGTCTTTTAGACACATAAGTATCATATTGTGATAGTGGAACAATTGTATTCAACCCATCATTACCACCTTTTAATCGAACTAAAACGAGTACTCTGTCAGAGATTGAATCTGAAAGTGCATTTGTGATGAAATTTGAATTTAAAACTGAAAGGTTAGTATTTCCTAA
>CACCIQ010000011.1 GCA_902546095.1 uncultured Bacteroidota bacterium | reverse complement strand
AATCATATGCCCATCTAAAAACTTGTGGTATTTTTCCTGGCCAGTTACCATGCATGTGTTCGACTGGTGCTGTCCATTCTAATGTATTAGATTTCCAAGGATTTTGTTCAGCTTTTTTTCCATAATACATACTGTAGAAGAAATTGAATAAAAATACCAATTGAGCTAATCCTGCAATTAAGGCAAATACAGTTATTAATACATTAATATCTGCTAAATCATCAAAATAAGGAAAAGCAGTATTAGTGTAATATCTTCTCGGAAGACCTGCCATACCAACAAAATGCATAGGGAAAAATATACCATATGCACCAATAGCCGTAATCCAAAAGTGAATATATCCAAGAGATTTATTCATCATTCTTCCATATAATCTAGGAAACCAATGATATACACCTGCAAATAGGCCGTACAACGCAGAAATACCCATTACTAAATGAAAGTGAGCTACAACAAAATAAGTGTCATGAACATTAATATCAAGAGCACTATCCCCTAAAATAATACCAGTTAGACCACCAGTTATAAATGTTGATACCAATCCAATTGAAAACAACATAGCAGGGTTAAGTTGCAGGTTGCCCTTCCAAAGCGTAGCTATGTAGTTAAAGGCTTTTACTGCAGATGGAATTGCAATTAGTAATGTTGTAAATGTAAAAACTGATCCCAAAAAAGGATTCATTCCTGTAATAAACATATGGTGTCCCCAAACTATTGTTGATAAAAATGCAATTGCAAGAATTGAAGCGACCATAGCTCTATATCCAAATATTGGCTTTCTAGAATGTGTTGCTATAATTTCAGATGTAATACCTAAGGCTGGCAACAATACTATATAAACCTCAGGATGACCAAGAAACCAAAACAAGTGTTCAAATAAAACAGGTGAACCACCTTGATAATGTAAAACCTCGCCTTGAACAAAAATATCTGATAAGAAAAATGAAGTTCCAAAACTTCTATCCATAATCAGCAATAGAGCAGCAGATAATAAAACTGGAAATGAAATAACTCCAATGATTGCAGTTATAAAAAATGCCCAGATAGTTAATGGTAATCTAAAAAATGTCATTCCCTTAGTTCTTAAATTAAGAACTGTAACAATATAATTTAATGATCCTAAAAGTGATGAAGCGATAAAAAATGCCATTGAAACAAGCCATAAAGTCATTCCTAAACCTGATCCTGGTTGGGTTTGAGGCAGTGCACTCAAAGGTGGATATATTGTCCATCCAGCAGCAGCTGGACCAGCTTCAACAAATAATGATGCTACCATAATTACACTTGAGACAAAAAACAACCAATAAGCAATCATATTTAAAAATCCAGATGCCATATCTCTCGCTCCAATTTGTAGTGGAATCAAAAGATTACTAAAGGTTCCACTTAACCCTGCAGTCAAAACAAAAAATACCATTATAGTTCCATGAATGGTTACAAGTGCCAAATATATATTAGGGTCCATAACACCGTCTGGCGCCCATCTATCCCCCAAAAATATTTTAAAAACCTGAAATGATTCTTCTGGCCATCCTAACTGAATCCTGAACAATAGGGACATTAAAACTCCTATAATACCCATAACAATTACTCCAGTTACAAAGTACTGCTTTGCGATCATTTTATGGTCTTGGCTGAAGATCCACTTAGAAATAAAAGTTTCTTTGTGATGATGATGCTCCTCGTGACTATCTACATTATTATTTATTACTACTGACATTTTACTAATTTATTTATTGAATAATTTCAGAAAAAGTTTTTTGATTATTGATCCATTTATTAAAGTCTTTTTCAGACTCAACAATTATTTTCATTTGCATATTATAGTGTGACGCTCCACATATTTTAGCACACAAAAGTAAGTAATCAAATTGATATGGGTCTAATGATTCTTCACCTTTTGCAATTAATTCTTGACTATTATCGTATCTAATTTTATTAATTCTATTTACTTTATCAACTACATCAGGATTCATTCTCATGTCAGCTGTTGTGATAGTAGGTGTAAATGAAAATTCTGTTATCATACCAGGCACACAATTCATCTGTGCTCTAAAATGCGGCATGTATGCAGAATGTAGAACATCCTGTGATCTGAATTTGAAAATAACTTTCCTATCAACAGGCAAGTGGAATTCTTGAGTTACAACTATATCATCAAGACCATTTGGATCAGATGAATCTATTCCAACTGCGTTTAAGCCATCATAATCATTTAAAAATCTAACATTTGCATCTCCCAATACATTATCAGCTCCAGCATATCTTGCTTTCCAATTCCACTGCTGGGCATACAATTCAATTACAAGCGCATCTTCATCTTCTTCAAAATTCATAATTTGAGACCAAGTAGTCATCCCGTATAAAATCAATCCAAATAAAACAATTGCAGGAATTATTGTCCATATAAATTCAAGCTTGTTATTATGTGTAATGAATTCAGCTTTAGTATCTTTTAGACCTCGGTATTTGTATGAAAAGTAATGTAATAATGCCTGAGTTATTATTTGTACGAACATTATTAATGCAAATGATACAAAAAATAAGGTGTCATAAGTAGATCCATGTTCAGACGCTGCTTCAGGTAATAAAACTTTTGTGTAAGAAACAAAAGAAAAAATAGTTACAAGATAAATGAAGACTAAAAATGCAAACATAAGCTTTCCATGTAAATCATTATCCTTATGATTAGCAACTTGTGAATCATCTCTCTTTTTTCCAAGATTGGAAACCTCAAATATCCTTGCAATCTGCCAAACAGAGATTGAAAGTAGAATTACGGTTATTATTGAAAAAATTATTGTCATTCTTATATATTAAAATGGATAAACAAATTTTTTACTTTCTTCATTAAATGGATCTCCTTTAGCTTCAAGTGGAGCTTTTGTTAAAGTTGAAAAAACAATGAATATAAATAGACCTGCAAAAAACATTAATGACGCTAGTTCAGGTATTCCAAATCCCCACTTATCCCCTACAGCAGATGGCATGATCATGTTATAAACATCAATGTAATGACCAACCAATATTATAATCCCAGCCATGGTAATAATCCAATAAACTCTCTTGAAATTACTACTAACTAAAATTAAAAATGGTAAAATAAAATTAATAACAACCATACCCCAGAAAGGGATTGTATAATCGTCCATTCTTGTAATAAAATAAACAACTTCCTCAGGTATATTTGCATACCAAATCAGCATAAATTGTGAAAACCACAAATAGGTCCAAAATACACTAAAACCAAACATAAATTTTCCTAAATCATGAATATGATTATCATTTACATTAGGAAGATATCCTTTAGATTTTAGATATATCGATATCAATGCAATTGTAGTAACTGCTGACACTGCCATACTTGCAAACACATACCATCCAAATAAAGTACTAAACCAATGAGGATCAATTGACATAATCCAATCCCAAGACATCATTGATTCAGTAACTAAGAAAAAGACAAGAAAACCTGCAGAAATTTTAAAGTTCTTTATATGATTCTTATTATCATTTGAATTGTCTTGAGCAATTGAAAATTTTCTAGAAAAATATCTGTATAATGACCAGCCTCCTAAGTATATAAAACCTCTAATTAAGAAAAAGTAAGGGTCTAAATAACCACTTTTAGCTTTGATAATTTTGTCATGTTCAACTACTTCAGGGTCCATCCAAATAAACAGGTGATTGAAATGCAATACTGAGAGAAGTAAAATTAAAAGTACCAAAAGTCCCCCAGGCAGTAAATAACCAGTAATTCCCTCCATTACTCTAAATAATACAGGTGACCAACCGGCTTGAGCAGCTCTTTGTATTGCATAAAAAGCAAGTGTACCAAGGGATATCATAAAAAAGAAAAATGCTGCAACGTACAGTGCTGCCCAAGGCCTATTTGCTAATTGATGATACACATGCTCATCATGAGACATAACGTGCGAGTCTGATGAATGTGTATTATATCCATATGATTCTGATGAGTCAGATTCAGATAAATGTGAGTCTGAGCTGGAATGTGAATCATCATGATAATTTGCAACCATTTGTTTTGACTCCTCAATTGTTTTTGGAGCTGAGTAAAAACCAAATCCAATTCCTAATAATCCAATAACTATTAATGAAAATGAGAAAATCTTGATATTTGTTGAGAGTTTATACATCACTTAATTAAATCATTTCTAAGTTTTAAAACATATTGAGATATTTGCCATCTTTCTTTATCATTGACTTGACCAGCATGAGAACCCATTAAATTAATTCCGTGCATCAATATATGATAAATAGACCCTTCTGTGATATCTCTGTCTGCATAACTTGGTATGCCAAGAAATTTTTCTCGTTCCATTAAAATACCATTACCATCACCTTTTGAGCCGTGACATACAGAACAATATATCTCATACATTTTTTTTCCGTTTGTAAGATTCTCTTCATTTTTTTCGAACGGAGATTTCAACTCAACTTTAGCTAATTCATAACCCTCAGTAGAGTTGTCATACTCATATGGTTGCCATCCTCGTGGAATGGATTCTTCGACAGGAAGTTGAGCTTCAATTCCATTAGGAAAGGCTTCAGATTCATCATACGTTCCATATCCTACTGATTCATACATGTTTGGAAAATACTGATAATTAGGTTTTGAAGGGTCAAAACAAGATAACATAATAGATAGTAGTAAAAAATAGCCTATATTCTTAAAAAACTTCTTCATTAATTAATTATACTTTTATAAACATCATCAAAATCAATTGATCCATTAGAAAATTTATTTTTTGCTTTTTCGATATTAGTCTTTAATGCATTAAGGGACTTATTTATTTTAATGTAATCAGCATGTTTATCACTAACTTCATTTTTTTTAGATATCCAATGCTTTCTAAAAATTCTTAAACCTGAATTTTTAGCATACTGCTGTCCTCTTCCTTTAGTAAATTGAATTCTTAAATTAGAAGAACCATCAGAGTACTTTCTTGAATGAAATACAAATCCAATTGTAATTTCTAAATTTTGATCTTGTACATTACTTTGTACATTATCAATTTCTTCATTATTTTCTTTTTTTGTGTCAATAACAGACATTTTGAATAAATCTGTTTTTTTCAAAATAGATTTAATTTTACTTTCGTTTCCATATATAGGTATCTGAATTAAGAACTTATCATCTGTAGTTTCTGGTATTGGATTTTCAGCTTTTTTAAACGGCCATAATCTACTTCTAAGATAAAATGTAATAACCATTAAGTGCCCTGTAAAGAAAACTGTTAATTCAAACATAACTGGAACAAAAGCTGGCATATTTTCCTGAAAGCTAAAACTAGGTTTACCACCAATATTTTGAGGCCAATCAACAATCATAATATAATTAATCATTAAAAGTGCAAAAGTAAAACCAACACAACCGTATAAGAACGCAGCTATAGCAATTCTTGTAGGAGCTAATCCCATTACATGATCTAAACCATGCACAGGAAATGGCGTGAACACTTCCTCAATGTTGACTTTATTTTCTTTTAGATCTTTGACAGCATCTAAAAGCTTATCATCATCATCATATACAGCATGTATAAATTTATTTGCCATTACTTTTTATCTCTTAACTTTTTATAATTATCTCCGGATGATTTTAAAATTGTTTTTACCTCAGCTTGAGCAATAACTGGGAATGTTCTGGCATAAAGTAAGAATAGAACAAAGAAAAATCCAATAGTTCCAATAAAAATTCCTATATCTACGAATGTTGGAGAAAACATAGTCCATGACGATGGAAGATAATCTCTGTGGAGTGAAGTAACAATAATAACAAATCTTTCAAACCACATTCCAATATTCACAACAATTGAAATAACAAATGAGAAAACTATACTAGTTCTTAATTTTTTAATCCACATAAATTGTGGTGAAAAAACATTACAGGTCATCATCGCCCAATATGCCCACCAATATGGACCAGTTGCTCTGTTCAAAAATGCGTATTGCTCATACTCAACTCCTGAGTACCATGCAATAAATAGTTCGGTAATATAAGCGCATCCAACTAATGAACCTGTAATCATGATAACGATATTCATTAATTCAATGTGCTGTAAAGTAATATAGTCTTCTAAATCACAAACTTTTCTCATCACTATTAGAAGTGTTTGTACCATAGCAAAACCGGAAAAAATTGCACCAGCTACAAAATAAGGTGGAAAAATTGTCGTGTGCCATCCAGGAATTACAGATGTTGCAAAATCAAATGATACAATTGTATGAACAGACAATACAAGGGGAGTAGCTAATCCTGCTAAAACTAAAGAAACTTCTTCAAATCTTTGCCAGTCTTTTGCTCTACCACTCCATCCAAAGCTTACTAAACTATATATCTTTTTTTGAAAAGGCTTAATAGCCCGATCTCTAATCATAGCAAAGTCTGGAAGTAACCCTGTCCACCAAAATACTAATGAAATTGTTAAATAAGTTGAAATTGCAAAAACATCCCAAAGTAGTGGAGAGTTGAAGTTAACCCACAATGAACCAAATTGATTTGGAATCGGTACAATCCAATATGCTAGCCATGGTCTACCCATGTGAATAACCGGGAATAGCCCTGCCTGTATTACAGAAAAAATTGTCATAGCTTCTGCAGATCTATTTATTCCCATTCTCCATTTTTGTCTAAATAATAACAATACGGCTGAAATCAGTGTTCCAGCGTGTCCTATACCAATCCACCAAACAAAGTTTGTTATATCCCAAGCCCATCCAACGGTTTTATTTAATCCCCAAACACCGATACCAGTTGAAATTGTATATATAATACAACCTATCCCCCACATAAATAATATTAAGGAAATACCAAATACTATCCACCACTTTTTATTTGCAACACCCTCAATTGGTCTTGCTACATCAACAGAAATTTGATGGTAAGACTTGTTGCCTGTTACAAGCGGTTTCCTAATTGGTGCTTCGTAGTGAGATCCCATTATATACTTTTATCAATATTTCTAACCTTAGTATGGTAAAATACATTTGGTTTTGTTCCTACATATTCAAGAAGATGATACACTCTTTCATCTTTCTTTCTCTTATATACTTCACTTTCTTTATTGTTTATATCTCCAAATTTTAAGGCTCCTGTTGAACATGCTGCTGAGCAAGCAACAACATCATTAAATTCATTTTTATTAACCTCTCTTCCTTCATTTTTAGCTTTTAAAATAACTGCTTGTGTTGACTGTATACAGAATGAACATTTCTCCATAACACCTCTTGACCTTACAACAACATCTGGGTTTAAAACCATTTTACCTAAATCATCATTCATGTTAAAGTCAAACTCATCATTATTGTTATACAAAAACCAATTAAACCTTCTAACCTTGTAAGGACAGTTATTTGCACAATATCTTGTTCCTACACATCTATTATAAGCCATGTGATTTTGACCTTGTCTACCATGAGATGAAGCTGCAACTGGACATACTGTTTCGCATGGAGCATGATTACAATGTTGACACATCACTGGCTGAAAGACAACTTGAGGATTTTCATTTGGATCTTCCATTTGACCAAAAACAGAAAGAGAATCGGAAATACCACTAATATTATCCTTGTTTTTATTATCATCTTCGAATGATACATCGGACGAATAATATCTGTCAATTCTTAGCCAATGCATATCCCTTGATTTTCTAATTTCTCTTTTTCCAACAACAGGAACATTATTTTCAGCATGACATGCAATAACGCACGCCCCACAACCAGTACAAGCATTTAAATCAATTGACAGATTGAAATGATGACCAATAGATCTATCAAATTCTTCCCAAATATCAACTTCTCTTTTGTTAACAGGTGTTTCAATGTGATCTTTAGAAACAACAGGTATTGGATTCCAATAGTTTTTGTCTTTTGTGTTAAATACCTCAAGCGTAGTTTCTCTTACAATATCACCTCTACCCATCAAAGTATTATGCAACTGTACACAAGCAAACTCATGAATTTCATAAAGTGGCTTAATTTGAACATCCTGTAATTTTGAAAAATCCTTATAAAGTAAAAAGGCGTTAGAGCCAGTCTTCATTTCAGATTTAACACCTAGAGTTCTACCATAGCCAAAAGAAATTCCAACTGTTCCTATTGCTTGACCAGGTTGAATAATTACGGGCAACTTAATTTCTTCATCCTCAAGAATAACTTTGGCATAATTACTATTTAATGCACCATTGGATTCGTTGTAATTTTTAAGTCCAAGAGACTCTGCATCTTTTTTAGAGACAGTTAAGTAATTATCCCATGACACTCTTGAAATTGGGTCAGGAAATTCTTGAAGCCAAGGATTATTGGCTCTTTGACCATCACCCATTCCAATTTTAGAGTAGAGAAATAATTCAAAATTTTTGGTCTTATTTTTTATTAAAGCATTTATAGAATTAACAACGTCAACAGAGTTATTACTAAAATTAACTTTTTTGTTTAAAGAATATACACCATCATGAATTACTTTATTCCATGAGTCATTAGAATTTAAAATATTAGTTGTCCAATTTTCTTTCAACGTCTCATAAATTGATTCAGAGCTATTAGACCATTTCAATAAACATTCTTCAGGTTGCCTTGTATCAAATAATGTTTTTATAGTTGGTTGACAAATACTGTATTCTCCATTAATAAATTCAAAATCAGCCCAAGATTCTAAGTAATGAGAGCTAGCAGCAACATATTGACATTTTGATGAAGTTTCATCCATCTTCATAGAAATGTTAACAGAAAAATCTAACTTCTCTAATGATTCTGAAAATTGTTTTGAGTTTGGTAGTGAGTATGTAGGATTAACTCCACTCATAATTAGCCCAGAAATTTCCTGATTATAAATTTTGTTTACTAAGTCTGTTACTTTTTCATTGCTTCCCTGTCTTACTAGTGAAACTTTGGAAGTACTCTTGCATTTACTTTTTATTAAATCATTTATTGAATTAGTTAATATTTGTGCATGCATATCATCAATACCACAAACAACCAGAGACGTGCTACCATATGAAATTAGATCGTCATAAATCTGATTTAAATTTGATGAAAGTTTATCATCCAGTTCTGGCAGTTGAATATTTAAATTAGATACTTTTTTATATAAATGAGCAAGGAAAAGCTTTTGTGATGATAAAGATATTGGAATTCTAGTATCTGCATTTGCACCTGTTACAGACATATTAGATTCAATCTGAATATGTTTTGACATAGAAGCTGTACCATTGACTTTAACTGGAATTCTACCTTTTGCATAGTCACTATCATAATTTGATCCTAACCAATCTCCAAGAAAATCAGCTCCTATTGAAAGTATAAATTTAGCTTTATCAAACTCATAAAAAGGTATTGCTCTGATACCATACATCATCTCATGAGCATCCAAAACAGAACTTTCAGAAATTGAATCATATTCAATATGAGTGACATTTGGATATTTTTCTATAAAAGATAAAATTATTTTCGATGTTGTTGGGCTTACAATAGTGTTTGTCATCAAAACAACTGGCTTGTTTGAGAATCTTAATGAATCTAATTTTTCAATAATCTTAGTATCAAAATCATCCCAAGAAATATCTTTTCCTAAATGAATTGGCCCTTGAATTCTTGCACTATCATACATGGATAATATTGAAGCATGAACTCTAGCATTTGCTGATCCATGAAATTTAGCAAGTTTGTTATTTTCAATTTTTATAGGTCGACCTTCCCTAGTTTTTACTAAAATATTAGCACAATCATATCCGTCGAACATTGAAGTTGCATAATAATTTGATATTCCAGGTCGTATTCTTTCAGGTTGAATTACATATGGAACTGATTTATGAACAGGGCCTTCACAGCTAGCTAAAACAGCAGCTGATGTACTAAAACCTAAATATTTTAGAAAATCTCTTCTGTTTGTGTTTGAGTTTTCAAGAGAATTTTTATCAGAAAGAATATCATCAACAGGTAGTTTTTCAACAAATTCATTATTTCTCAATGATTCTACTTTTGAGCTGTCTATTAGCTCAATTTCACTTTTCCAGTATTTCTTAATATTCTTCTTCATATTAATAATGACACTTACCGCACTCCAAACCACCCATCTGTGCAACAGTTAATTTTTCAACACCATATTTTTTAGATAATTCTTCATGTATTTTTGTGTAATAATCATTGTCTTTAACTTTCACATCAGATTCACGATGACAATTAATACACCATCCCATTGTCAATGGAGAGTACTGGTAAGCAATCTCCATCTCTTCAACTGGTCCATGACACTCTTGGCATTCAATTCCAGCTACATTAACGTGTTGAGAATGATTAAAGTAAACATGATCAGGTAAATTGTGAATTCTAACCCATTTAACTGGTTCAGTTTCTCCTGTATAAATTCTTTTTTCTTCATCCCATCCAACTGCTTTATATAACTTTTTTATTTCGTTTGTGTAAAATTCTTTAGTGTAACCCTTCTCCAAATCTTCTTCTCCATTGTATTCAGCAATATTTTGGTGACAATTCATACACACATTGAGCGATGGTATACCAGAATGTTTTGATACACGAGCTGATGAGTGACAATACTGACAATCAATTTGATTGTCTCCAGAATGAATCTTATGAGAATAGTGAATAGGTTGAATTGGCATATATCCTTGATCAATTCCAACTTGCATCAACCAACCATAAGCAAAATATGCACTAGATAACAAGAAAAATACTACTGAACAAAATACTAGAAATTGGTTTTGAAGAAAAAGAATCCAAATTGGTTTGCTTGGTTTTTTTGCTTGTTTTTCTATTACAATTCCATTATTAAGCGCTATTGCTCTGAGTGTCTTATTGACCAGGTACAACATTGAAATAAGAACTAATAATATTACAATCAGAACCGCAAGAATGATATCAGTTGAGATTGAACTTTCTGATTTCAGTTGAACAGCACCTGCATCTGCAACAGCTGTAACAACAGGTTCTGGTACATAGTCTGTGTATGCTAGTATGTTATCAATATCTTCATTTGAAAGTTGAGGAAAAGCATTCATTGCAACTTTATTCCATTCTTCATAAATTGCGACAGCACGCTCATCACCAGATTTAATCATGGCAGAGCTATTTTTAATCCAAGAATAAAGCCACTCTTTTTCATATTTAGCAGAAACGCCAGCAAGCTTAGGACCTACTAAATTCTTATTTAATTTATGACAAGCTGCACAATTAGAATTAAATAAAGATTTTCCCTTTGAGATGTCAACATCCTGAGAATGAGAGTAAAAGGAAAAAAATAATAGTGAAAAAAAGAGCGTAAAAAAGCTCCTAACATTTTTAAAAAATAGAAAGTTTTTTTTAGTTTTTAAAAGGTTGTTTTTTCTAGTTTCCAACAATCAAAAATTGCTCGTTCTTTTAAAGAGAGTAAATATAATAAAGAATTATTATATTAGGAAAGAAAAATAGTTGATTTTTCTCTAATTTTGATTGAATAAAAGCTAACACGTAATGCACAGCGTAATGTATAATTGTTTTTTTAGTAAAAAATCTTTTTTTTCTATTTTTTTTGCCTTGATTTTTTTTAATGTTTCTAGCCAAAATTTAAATAAAAAAATTAATGATGATCCTAAATTCTTAAAACTAATTGAACTATCAAAAAATGCTAATAATGAGTACTTTAAGTCAAATTATTTTTCAATTCAAGTTTACAGCGGAACATATAATGAAGCTGATTCTATTATGAATTTTGTGAAAGAGAAATATATTAATGACAGTATTTATTTTTTCTTTGAAACTCCAAACTATAAAGTTCAATTAGGAAAATATAGGTCTAAAATTGAAGCTCAAAAAAGTCTAAGAGAAGTATCAAAAGTATTCAAATCAGCATTTATTCTAAAACCTAATACTAAGACTTAATTTTCTTTTTCACCTCCAGCTCAGTATAAAATTCAAGAGAATCTCCAACTTTTATATCATTGTAATTTTTTAATTGAATTCCACAGTCATAGCCTTTGGAGACTTCTTTTACATCATCTTGAAATCTTTTTAATGATGCTAGAGTTGTAGTGGTAATTACAATACCTTCTCTAATTAATCTAACATTTGATTTTCTGTATACTTTTCCATCGGTTATCATACATCCAGCTATTGTTCCAATTTTTGAAATTTTAAATGTTTCTCTAATCTCAGCAGCTCCAGAGACCTCCTCCTTTAAATCAGGGGAAAGCATACCTTCCATAGCATCTTTTAGATCATTAATTGCATCATATATAATCGAATAGTTTCTTATATCAACATCTTCTTTATCAGCAATACTTCTTGCATTGCCCGACGGCCTAACATTAAATCCTATAATTATTGCATCAGAGGCAGAAGCCAATAAAACATCAGATTCTGTAATTGCCCCCACAGCCTTGTGAACTATATTGACATGAATCTCATCAGTTGATAATTTTTCAAAAGAGTCGGATAATGCTTCAACTGAACCATCAACATCACCTTTTAAAATAATATTTAATTCTTTAAATTCTCCAAGAGCAATTCTTCTCCCAATCTCGTCAAGTGTAAGATGTTTTTGTGTTCTTACGCTTTGTTCCCTTACTAATTGTGTTCTTTTTGAAGCTATTTGCTTGGCTTCTTTTTCATCAACAAACACATTAAACTTATCTCCAGCTTGGGGAGCACCATCAAGACCCAAAACAGAAACAGGCATTGAAGGTCCAGCTGAGTCAATTTGATTTCCTCTTTCATCAAAAAGTGCTCTAACTTTGCCGCTATACTGACCTGCAAGAAAATAATCTCCAACTAATAAATTTCCATTTTGAACCAAAAGAGTGGTTATATAGCCCTTCCCTTTATCAAGTCTAGCTTCAATAACGGAGCCGCTAGCTAATTTTTCAGGATTTGCTTTTAATTCTAGAAGCTCAGCCTCCAACATAATTTTTTCTAATAATTCTTCAACGCCAGTCCCTTTTAAAGCCGA
Organism: uncultured Bacteroidota bacterium; assembly: GCA_902546095.1. GTDB lineage: Bacteria > Bacteroidota > Bacteroidia > Flavobacteriales > Flavobacteriaceae > Eutrophosalina. The sequence goes on along the minus strand of CACCIQ010000011.1, from coordinate 18,956 downwards.
GATATCTTGAGATTGAACTTTTCCTCCCCAATCTTCAACAAGGATATTCATACCTGAAAGCTTTTCTTTAATCTTATCAGGATTAGCAACATCTCTATCAATCTTATTTATTGCTATTATCATCGGAACTCCCGCTGCCTGAGCATGGCTAATGGCCTCTTTTGTTTGTGGCATAATATCATCATCAGCAGCAATAACAATTACCGCAATATCTGTTAATTGTGTTCCTCTTGCTCTCATTGCAGTGAATGCTTCATGACCTGGTGTGTCTAAAAATGTTATTTTATTTCCATTTTTTAATTCAACATTATATGCACCTATGTGCTGAGTGATACCACCGGACTCACCAGCAATTACATTTTCATTTCTAACATAATCTAATAGAGAAGTTTTACCATGATCAACATGGCCCATAACTGTAACAATAGGCGGTCTCGGTTTTAAATTTTCAGGTGAATCATCCTCTTCCTGTATAGATTCTTCAATCTCAGCTGTGACAAACTCAACCTCATATCCAAATTCATCAGCCACCAGTGTTAAAATTTCAGCATCTAATCTTTGATTCATTGTTACCATTATTCCTAGTGACATACATGCTGATATAATTTCATTTCCTGAAACATCCATCATTGTTGCAATTTCACCAACAGTAATAAATTCTGTTACCTTAATTACTTTTTTATCAGCTTCAGTTTTTTCAACATCTTCTTCAAATCTTTTCTTATGAGTATCTCTTTTTTCTTTTCTGTATTTTGATGCTCTTGATTTGGAAGAAGTTTGTAATTTCTCTAATGTTTCCTTAATTTGTTTTTGTACCTCATCATCAGATGGTGCACTAGGAGTTACTTTACTTTTTGATGGTTTAAAATTTTTATTTTTATCAACTGAAGAATCTTTAGTAATTATATCCTTTGCTATTCTCCTTCTTTTTCTTTTTGTTTTTTGATCTGTATTATCCTTAGACTCTGGCTTTTTGAAATTTTCAAGATTGATGGTTTGACCTGTTTCTTTTATGCCTGAAAGTTTTTCATACTTGGTGTCAATTTTTGATGATGTTTTATCTTGATTTTCTTGGTTTTGAACTATATTTTTTTCCTCTGTTTTCTTTTGAGAAACTGGCTTATCTAAATCAATTTCTCCAACTTTTTTAAATTGTTGTATTGATGATTTTGATGTGATGACTTTTCTTTGAATTTTTAATTCTTTTTCTTGCTCAGCTTTTGCCTTAATAACTTCTTTTTCTTTTTTCTTCTCCTCACTTAAATCATCAGATTCAACTTTACTCGATCTGTCAGAGCTGAACTCATTTAATAACAAGTCATATTGAATTTGTGAAATTTTTGTAGTAGGTCTTGCTTCAATATTATGACCTTTTGATGATAAAAACTCCACAACCCTTTCCAGAGAGATGTTAAATTCTCTTAAAACTTTATTCAATCTAATTTTGTTCAATTCTGACATTTAATTAGTTATTATCATCAAACTCTTCACTTAAAATTTTTCTAACGTCAATAATGGTTTCTTCTTCTAGATCAGTCCTTTTAACAAGATCTTCAAGATCTTGTTCCAAGATACTTTTTGCTGTATCTAATCCAACTTTTTTAAATTCATCAATTATCCAACTTTCAATTTCATCAGAAAATTCTGTTAATTCAACATCCTCCTCAGAACCTTCACGGAAAACATCTATCTCATAACCTGTCAATTGACCTGCTAACTTAATATTATAACCTCCCCTTCCAATTGCCTTTGATACTTGATCTGCATCTAAATATACTTGGACAGTCTTATTATCTTCATCAATTTTCAAAGAAGTTACTTTTGCAGGACTAAGAGCTCTATTAATAAATAATTGAATATTATTTGTGTAATTAACTACATCAATATTTTCATTACCTAGTTCTCTTACAATTCCATGAATTCTAGAACCTTTCATACCAACACAAGCCCCAACTGGATCAATTCTGTCATCATATGAATCTACTGCAACTTTAGCTTTCTCACCAGGAATTCTAACAACTTTTTTAATTGAGATTAAACCATCAAAAACTTCAGGAATATCTTGCTCAAATAATTTTTCAAGAAATTTTGGTGAAGTTCTTGACATAATAATTGCAGGTTTTGTCCCTTTTAACTCCACAGACTCAATAATTCCTCTAACTGAATCTCCCTTTCTGTAAAAATCTGATGGAATCTGTCTATCCTTCGGCATAATAATTTCATTACCATCATCATCTAAAAGGATGACAACATTATGGCGAATATGATGAACCTCAGCAGTATAAATTTCTCCAACTAAGTCAACAAATTGTTTGTAGATAATTCCATTATCATGTTCATGTATTTTAGCAACTAGATTTTGTCTTAAAGAGAGTACCACCCTGCGACCTAAGTCGACAAGCTTAACTTCCTCGGAAACATCTTCCCCTACTTCAAAATCAGGTTCAATTTTCTGAGCATCGGTAAGAGATATTTGACTATTTTCATCTTCAACTTCGCCATCATTAACAACTATTCTATTTCTCCATATTTCCAAATCTCCTTTATCTGGGTTTATAATGACATCGAAATTGTCATCATCACCAAACTTTCGTTTTAATGTATTTCTAAAAACTTCTTCTAGAATTGACATCAATGTTACTCTGTCAATATATTTTTCATCTTTAAACTCAGAAAAAGATTCAATCAATGATAAATTATCCATATCTAATATTTTAAGTACATATAATAAATAAGGGGACAAAGTCCCCTCATTTTTCTATCACGTGCAAATATAATAAAATATATTACACCTAAAAGTTGGCCTACTAGGGATCGAACCTAGACTCTTCTGGACCAAAACCAGACGTGTTGCCAGTTACACCATAGGCCAATTGGATTTCAAATTTAAAATAAAGTTACAGGCTGGACAAATTAAATTAAGTAATTCATTATTTAGATACTATTGTTTATTTTCGCTTATAATCTATGAAAGGATTAGACTTTTATAAGTACAATAAAATTTTTGGATTATTTGCTGGGTTTGTATCATTTATTGTTTATTCATTAACTGTCGAACCAACTGCCAGTTATTGGGATTGTGCTGAGTATATTTCTACGTCAGCTAAACTTCAAATTGGTCATCCACCTGGAGCTCCTTTATTTCAAATGCTTGGAGCTATTTTTTCAATTTTTGCATTAGAATCAACTCAAATAGCATATGCAGTAAATATGATGTCTGTTTTTTCAAGTTCACTTACTATAATATTTCTCTTTTGGTCAATTAGCTTAATTGGTAAAGAAATATTATGTGCAAACAAAACACTTGATATAAACAATTCTGTTAAAATTTTTGGAGCATCTTTTCTTGGTTCATTAACGTTCACTTTTACAGATAGTTTTTGGTACAATGCTGTTGAAGCAGAAGTATATGCAATGGCAACTTTAATTTTATCTGTTCTTTTTTGGTTAGGCCTTAAATGGGCTGATGATTTTGAAAATGATAGATCCAATAAATGGTTAATATTAATATCATTTGTTGTAGGGCTTTCGTTTGGAGTTCATTTTATGGGATTGCTTGCAATACCGTCTATTGGATTAATTTATTATTTCAAAAAATACAAGAATTTTAAATTAAAAAGCTTTTTGATGGCTAATATTTTGTCTGTTGGAATTTTACTTTTTATTTTCAAACTTCTATTACCTTCAACTCTTTCATTATTTGGTAATCTTGAAGTTTTCTTTGTAAATGACTTGGGCCTTCCTTTTAATTCTGGAACTATATTTAGTGCTGTATTTATTATATGTTCAATATACTATGGATTATTATACACAGCAAAAAAAAGATACTACTTAGCCAACACCACTTTACTTTCATTAACATTTATTTTTATAGGATTTTCATCATGGCTTATGATCCCTATAAGATCAAATGCTAACACTGTAATAAATGAAAATTCTCCAAAAGATGCTAGATCATTATTGGCGTATTATAACCTAGAGCAATATCCTGATACATATTTATTTTATGGCCCGATGTTTTCAGATATTTATGCCGGTCAAGACCCTGATGATCCATATAAAAATGACAAACCTAAATATGAAAGAGATTATGAAATAAATAAATATATAATTGTAAATGATTGGGAAAAAGGGAAAATCAATTCAAATAAAAGCCATGAGGGATTATTTCCAAGAATGTGGAGCTCAGATAATGCTGTAAATTATTTAAATTATTATGGATTTCTTGATTTTGAAATTAAATCTGAGTATAAAGATGAAAGTCAAATTATTGAGCTAGTAAATAGCTTTAAAGGTAGAATTGCAAACGATGATGTTGATGCAGATGATTATCACGAATTTCTGTCAAATTTCGGTTCATACCTGGATATTGATAAACCATCTCTTTTTTCCAATATTAGCTACTTTATTAATTTTCAACTCAGTAAAATGTACTTTAGGTACTTTATGTGGAATTTTAGTGGGAGACAAAACGATAAACAATGGAAATATGATTTAGAAAATGGGAATTGGATTAGTGGTATTAATATAATTGATGAATACAGGCTCGGTCCTCAAAAAAATCTTCCTTTAGATGTAATAAATAACAAAGCAAGAAATCAGTATTACTTAATACCATTTATACTGGGAATAATTGGATTGATTTTTATTTTCAGAAAAAATTTAAAGGTATTCTGGCCCATATTTTTATTATTTATTTTTACAGGGATAGCGCTAAAATTTTATTTAAATGAAAGAGTATTTGAACCCAGAGAAAGAGATTACGCTCTTGTGGGCTCCTTTTACACTTATTGTATTTTTATAGGATTCAGTTTTATTGCAATAAGTGAATATTTATCAAAGTATCTAAAAAATAATTTTTCATTTTTGCTTGCAATAGTAATCACAATAACATCTCCATTACTGTTATCATTTAATAATTGGGATGATCATGATCGATCTAACAGATATACTGCGCAAACATTAGCTAAAGCATATCTTGACTCAATTGATGAAGACAAACAAGCTATGATTTTTACGATAGGTGATAATGACACTTTTGCTCTTTGGTATGCGCAAGAAATTGAAAATCATAGGACTGATGTAAGAACAATTAATACTAGCTTATTAGCTACTGATTGGTATATGGATCAAATGAAAAGAAAAGCTTACAAAAGTGATCCAATTCTTTCCAATTTAAACCATAAACAATATGCATATGGTAATAGAGACTATATTAAATACGAAGAATTGATTGACTCTGTCAGATGGGATCTTAAAGATTTTATGAACTGGGTCTCTAGCGACAATAAAAGAACAAAATATAAATTCTTACTTGAACAATACGGTTATGAAAATGAGGATTTGGAGGAGATACCAATGTTTACCCAAAACATGATTTACTATCCTACCAACAAAGTTAGATTTTATGTTAACAAAGAAAATGTTATTAACAGTGGAATAATTAACAGATCTGAAACTGATAAAATAGTTGATTATATAGATATTGATTTACCAAAAAGCGGTCTATATAAAAATCAAATTTTAATGTTGGATATTCTTTCAAAAAATGACTGGAAGAGACCAATTTATTTTACTGGTGGAAGTTACAAAGACTCCGAATATATATGGATGAAAGATTTTTTGCAGCTTGATGGACTAGTCTATAAGCTTGTACCAATTAAAACACCTGTAAATCAAGAAAATCCTTATCAGATGGGAAGAATTGAACGTGACAGAATGTACAACATAATTAAAAAATGGGAATGGGGAAATTCTGAAAGTCCTGATATTTACCATGATCCTGAAACTAGGAAAAACAGTATTTCCTTCAGGGGAAATTTACATAGACTTGCAAATGAATTTATCGATAATGGGGAATTTGAAAAAGCTAATGAAATTATGGATCTATCATTTGAAAAAATGCCAATCGATTTTTTTGAATATTACAGCCTAAGTGAACCTTATATTTTAAGCTACTATAAAATTGGTGAAGATAAAAAGGCGCAAAATTTATATAAAACTATAGAAGCAAAATATTTAGATCAAATAAAATATTATTCTATTTCAATGAGAGAATATGAGGATATGTTTGAATTAAGTGAATTTGCAGAAAATATTTTTACCTACACAGAAAGATATAGGGGTTTAATTGAAAATCAAATAAAGCTGGGTAATTATGATTTTGTTAAGCCATCAATAAAATCTTTTGTAGACTACACCGAAATATTTAAAGGGATATATGGTGAATACGATTATTATATGTTTCTAATTAGTTTCATTGAACCATTGTATCTTTCAAGTGAAAATAATTTAGCTAGAAAATTATATAAAGATATATCTGATCAAATTATTTCAAGGCTAGAAACTATTATATCAGCAAAGGATGAATCCAATTTTACTTACCTAAGTAATTTGTTTGATGAAGAAATAGAATCTGCTAAAAGTTTAATCGATATTATTAGTTTGTATGAGAGCGAAGATTATCTAGTCAAAGAGTCGAATAAATTAGAAGGTTTTTTAAGTGAATTTTTTAATTAAATAAACTCATTTATTAGATTAATTAGAGTATTGGCATCCTGCTCTCCGCTTTGACGCCAAACCATTTCACCAGATTTGTAGATCATCAATGTTGGTAATCCTTTAATCCTCAATGCTTGTGCTAATTCATTATTCTTATCTACATTAATTTTAATAACCTTACCTCTATCTCCGATAGCTGCAGCTACATCCTTTAGAACTGGATGCATTGAAGTTGATGATTCATTCCAGTCAGTGTAAAAATCCAATAGTATAGGTAATTCAGAATCTATTAGTTCACCAAATTTTGACATATTATTAAATCTTAATACGGCAAAAATAACATTTTTTATAAACTACTGATTTAAATAAAGTTAACTGGGTTTTTATTTCATATTAAATAACAGAAAAATAGATGATAAGTTTGTATTTTAGTCACTGTATTAATGTCAAAAAAAAAATTATTTTTAATTGATGCCTATGCGCTAATATACAGAGCATATTACGCTTTTATTAAAAATCCTAGAATAAATTCAAAAGGATTTGATACTAGTGCAATAATGGGTTTTTTAAATTCTATTTTTGATATTTTAAAAAGGGAAAATCCAGACTATTTTTCTGTTGTTTTTGACAAAGGTGGATCAAGTGACAGAATTGAAATCTATGAAGAATACAAAGCTAACAGAGACTCAACACCTGAGCCTATTCTAGATTCGGTACCAATTATTCATGAAATTTTAACAGAATTAGGAATTAAAACCCTTGAACTTAGTGGTTATGAAGCTGATGATATTATTGGAACCGTAGCTAAAAAAGCTGAGAAAGAGGGATTATTAACATACATGGTGACCCCTGATAAAGATTTTGCTCAATTAGTTACAGATTCTACTTTTCTTTACAAACCTGCAAGATTTGGAAATGGAATTGAAATATGGGGAATTGATGAAGTAAAGAATAAATTTGAAGTAGATAACCCTCTTCAAGTGATTGATTTTTTGGGGATGATGGGTGATTCAGTAGATAATATTCCTGGCTTACCTGGTGTTGGTGAAAAAACAGCGAAAAAATTCATTAAAGAATATGGCTCTATCGAAAATTTATATGAAAATCTTGATGATATCAAAGGGAAGTTAAAAGACAAAATTTCTAGTAATAAGGAGCTAGGTTTATTATCCAAGAAACTTGCGACAATTATTACAGATGTTCCAATTGAATATTCAATTGAAGAATTAAAAATTAGTAACTCAAACTCCGAAAAAATATTGTCAATTTTTAATGAACTAGAGTTTAAAAGATTAAAAGAAAACTATTTAAAACTATTTGATAAATCTTTAAATGAAAAAGAAGATAAACAAAACCTTGAATTTGATTTTAAACAACAATATAATAGTAAAATTTTTAGTCAAAAAGTTGAATCAAAGCTTGGTACAGAATTATTAATTGAAAAGATATCTTCTGAAAAATCTGTTGCACTTGACTATTGTTTTGAAAAAGGTAATTCATATATCTCATTTTGTTTAAATACCGAAGTCTCATACTATATTCAATTTAAATATTCAGAATTATCTAAAGTAATTAATAGTCTCAAAGCTTTTTTTCTGAGCAAATCAATAAAAATAATCTATGATCACAAATTTCTTTCAAAAGAACTACAAAAAAATAATATTGATTTTAATATAAATTTTTTTGATATTAAAATTGCAAATTACCTTATTGATAGTTCAAGAAGAGATGATTTAGAATCTATTATTAAAACGAATTTAAACACTGAATTAACTGAATCTGAAATTAATTCAAAAGTTGTTTTAATATACAAACTTTATAATATTCTCGAGAAAGATTTAATCAATCATAATCTTATCGATTTATTTTATGATGTAGAAATGCCTTTGTCAAGTGTATTGATGCAAATGGAATATAATGGGGTAAAATTAGATGAAAAATTAATTGATGAAATTAAAGTTCAGTTTCGAAAAAATCTGAATGATCTTGAAAATTACATTTTTAATTTTTGTAAAAAAACATTTAATCTCGCCTCTCCAAAGCAACTTGGAGAAATATTATTTGATGATCTTAAATTAGAATCAAATCCAAAAAAAACAAAAACAGGTCAGTACTCAACATCTGAGGAGACTCTTTCAAAACTTTCTAAAAAACATGAAATTGTAACTAAAATATTGGATTGGAGATCATTACAGAAATTAATGTCAACATACATTAATGCCCTTCCAGATCAGGTTAATCTAAAGACAAAAAAAATTCATTCAATATTTAATCAAACTAATACATCAACAGGCAGGTTAAGCAGTAATAATCCTAACCTTCAAAATATACCAATAAGGACAAGCAATGGAAAATTAATAAGAAAAGCATTTACATCTAGTGATAATAATAGTGTATTAATTTCTGCAGATTATTCTCAGATTGAGCTAAGAGTTATCGCTTCGATGAGTGGTGATGAAAACATGATTAATGCTTTTAATAATAATCAAGATATTCATGCTTCAACTGCAGCTAAAGTATTTAATGTTGATTTAGGCAGAGTCACTAGAGAACAAAGAAGTCATGCAAAAATTGTGAATTTTGGAATTATTTACGGAGTTTCTGCTTTTGGTTTAAGTAACCAAACAAATCTTAGTCGGTCAGAATCAAAAATAATAATTGACAACTATTACAATTCATACCCAGCATTAAAAGAATTTATGAGCAATCAAATTAATTTCGCTAGAGAAAATGGCTTTGTACAAACAATTTTGGGAAGAAAAAGATTTTTAAATGATATAAATTCAAGAAATGGGATGATTAGATCATCAGCTGAGAGGAATGCTATTAATACGCCTGTTCAAGGAAGTGCAGCTGATATTATAAAATTATCAATGATTAATATTGCTAACGAGTTAAAAAATAATTCACTTAAATCAAAGCTTATTTTACAAGTTCATGATGAACTTGTTTTCGATGTTCCACTAGAGGAAGTTGATTTGATAAAAAAAATAATAATTGACAAGATGGAAAATGCATATAAACTCAAAGTTCCATTAACAGTTGATTTAGGAGTTGGAAATAACTGGCTTGAAGCTCATTAGATAATCTTCTTTTATGGGAGAAAGATTTGCATTTTTGATTATTTATTGTAGTTTTGCTGGCCAATAAATTAATTGATTTGGATTCAAATAGTTTTAAAACATTATCACTTAGAAAAGAAGATGTCAAGAAAAAATGGTTTTTAGTTGATGCTACTGACCAAAATCTTGGAAGAATGTGTTCTAACATTGCTAAAATCTTAAGAGGAAAACATAAAGCTTCTTTTACACCTCATGTAGATTGTGGAGATAATATTGTAGTAATAAATGCTAAAAAAGTAAATCTCTCAGGTAATAAATGGGATAATAAAACGTACATAAGCCATTCTGGTTATCCTGGTGGTCAAAAAATTAAAACTGCCAAAGAAGTTTTTGCGAAAAACCCATCAATTTTAATTGAGAAAGCAGTGAAAGGAATGTTACCTAAAAACAAATTAGGTTCAGTAATTTTTAAAAACTTAAGAGTTTACAATGACGAAAATCATAATCAAAGCTCCCAAAATCCAGAATCAATTAATATAAACGAATTTTAGTTGTGGAAGTAATTCATAAAATAGGTAGAAGAAAAACATCAGTTGCTAGAATATATCTTTCTAAAGGAAAAGACAAGTACACTGTTAACGGAAAAGATTTTAAAGATTATTTTCCAACGACTTCACTCCAGTATAAAATTTTACAACCTTTCAAAATAACGGATAACTTGGGTAAATTCGATTTATCTGTTAATGTTTATGGTGGTGGAATAACTGGTCAAGTAGAAGCAATAAGATTAGCGATTTCTAGAGCTCTTTCAGAAATGTCTGATGAGAATAAGTCTGCATTAAAAAAACTAGGCTTGTTGACTAGAGATCCAAGAATGGTTGAGAGAAAAAAGTTTGGTCAAAAGAAAGCAAGAAAGAAATTTCAGTTTTCTAAGCGATAATTTTAAATCAGCTATTTTCTTATTGGAATTTAGTTTAGCATCTAAACAAGCATAATAGTTTGTTGCTAAAATATTAAGAACGTAAACTAAATAATATGAGTAAAATTGAAATAAAAGAGTTAGTAAAAGCGGGAGTTCACTTTGGTCACTTAACCAGAAAGTGGAACCCCAATATGTCGCCATTTATATACTCAGAAAAAAATGGCATTCACATAATTAATCTATATAAGACTATCAACAAGCTTGAGGAAGCTTGTGGAGCACTAGAAAAAATTTCCTCATCAGGAAGAAAAATTTTATTTGTAGCTACAAAAAAACAAGCAAAAGATATTATTTCTAAAAGCGCATCTGAAGTTAATATGCCATATATTACTGAAAGATGGCCAGGTGGAATGTTAACAAATTTTGTTACAATTAGAAAGGCCGTAAAAAAGATGTCAGCAATTGATAGAACTAAGGAAGATGGTACTTTTGAAACACTTTCTAAAAAAGAAAAACTAAGAGTAGACCGTACTCGTGCTAAGCTTGAAAAAAACCTAGGATCCATCACTTCAATGACTAGGCTTCCGGGTGCATTATTTGTTGTAGATATTAGAAGAGAGCACATTGCAGTAAGAGAAGCAAATAAATTAAACATTCCCATTTTTGCTTTAGTTGATACTAATACAGACCCTAATCAGGTTAATTTTGGAATACCTGCTAATGATGATGCAACAAAATCAATAGAGGTTATATTAAAGTATATCACCGAATCAATAAAAAAAGGCCTTACAATTAGAGAAAATGAAAAAATAGAAGGTGAAGCCAAAAAGGAAAAGGGTGATGAAATAGAAAATAAGGATAAAAAATAAAATTATGAGTAATATTACTGCTGCTGAAGTAAATAAATTAAGAAAAGCAACCGGAGCAGGAATGATGGATTGCAAAAAAGCTCTTGTCGAAGCTAATGGAAATTTTGAGTCTGCTATTGAAAATTTGAGAAAAAAAGGTCAAAAAGTTGCTGCAAAAAGAGCTGATCGTGAGTCAAGTGAAGGAGCTGTTATAGCCATGGTTAATGATCAGATGAATAAGGGTGTTGTTATATCACTAAATTGTGAAACAGACTTTGTAGCAAAAAATGAGTCTTTTATTGAGTTTGCAAAATCATTATGTAAAATTGCTGTCAATTGTTCATCAGTTGAAGAACTTCTATCTTCAAAATATGAATCAATGAGTGTAAGCGAAAAACTTATTGAACAGACTGGTGTTATTGGAGAAAAATTGGAGATTGGATCTTTTGAATTGATTAATTCTGAGTATGTTGGATTTTATATTCATGCAGGAAATAAAATTGCCACATTAGTTGGACTCTCAAATAAATTTGAGGGATCTGAAGAGTTATCTAAAAATATCGCTATGCAAGTTGCTGCTATGAATCCTATTGCTTTGAACGAAGATGGTGTAAGTAAGGATATTATTGAAAAAGAAATTGAAATTGCAAAAGAACAACTTAGAGCGGAAGGAAAACCTGAATCTATGCTGGATAATATAGCTAAAGGAAAATTAAAGAAGTTTTTCAAAGAAAGCACTTTAATTAATCAAGCTTACATAAAAGACAATAAATCAAGTGTAAATGATTACGTTAAATCCGTTAATAAAGACTGCGAAATTACGGATTTCAAGCGTGTTGCTTTGGTTTAATTTTTAAAAATAAATCAAAATACCTTATTGAAATAGTATGATTATATTTACATAATCATATAAAATGTCTTACAAAAGAGTTTTATTAAAATTAAGCGGTGAAGCATTATTGGGTGAAAAATCTTATGGTGTTGATCCCAAAAGAATTCTTGCATATAGTAAAGAAATTAAAGAAATTGTTGACTCTGGTATTGAGTTAGCGATTGTTATTGGTGGAGGTAATATCTTTAGAGGTGTTTCTGGTGCAAGTAATGGAATTGACAGGGTACAAGCAGATTATATGGGAATGTTAGCGACTGTAATTAACGGCTTAGCTCTTCAAAGCAGTCTTGAGGATCTTAAGATACAAACTAGATTACAAACTGCTTTTAATATTGAAGCCGTAGCCGAACCTTATATTAAAAGAAAAGCTGTTAGGCACTTAGAAAAGAAAAGAGTTGTAATATTTAGCGCAGGTACTGGAAATCCTTTTTTTACAACAGACTCAGCAGCTGTTTTGAGGGCTATTGAAATAAATGCAGATGTCATATTAAAAGGTACAAGAGTAGATGGAATATTTGATATTGATCCTGAAAAAAGTAAAGATGCTGTCAAATTTAAACAGATAAGTTATGATGATGTGATAGCCAAAAAACTTAAAGTTATGGATTCAACAGCATTCACTTTAAGTAAAGAAAATAAATTACCAATTATTGTTTTTAATATGAATAAAGCAGGAAATCTAAAAAAAATCATTAAAGGAGAAAAAGTTGGTACAATAGTAAATTAATATGGAAGAATTAGATTTTATAATTGAAAGTTCAAAAGAATTAATGGATAACTCAATCATTTATTTGGAGAAGGAGCTTGTGAATATTAGGGCTGGTAAAGCAAATCCCAATATGTTATCATCTGTTAATGTCGAATATTACGGCGTTATGACACCACTTAGTCAGATTTCTAATATAAGTACACCAGACTCTCAAACAATCTCTATCCAACCATGGGAAAAAGATAAATTACAAGATATCGAAAAAGCAATTCTTGCTAGTAATTTAGGATTTAATCCAATGAATAATGGTGAGTCAATTTTAATCAATATCCCTCCCCTGACTGAAGAAAGAAGAATTGAATTAGTGAAAGTTGCAAAGTCTGAAGTAGAAAAAGCAAAAGTGAGTATTAGAAATGCACGAAAAGAAGCAAATAATGAAATAAGAAAGTCAGATTTTTCAGAAGATTTAAAAAGTAATTATGAGCAAGATATTCAAGATCTTACTGATAAATTTATTAGTAAAACTGATAATATTTTAGCTATTAAAGAAAAGGAAATTTTATCAATATAATATGTCTAAAAATATTGAAATAAAAAGTGTTTTTAAAATTAAAAATGTTGGTGACAATGTTTCGATCAGTGGATGGGTTAAAACATTTAGATCAAATAGATTTATTGCTTTAAATGATGGCTCATGCTTAGAAGATATTCAATGTGTAATTAATTTTGAGGAGATTGACAATGAAATTTTATCAAAAATAAATACTGGTACATCTCTTAATATTGAGGGAGAAATTGTAAAAAGCCAAGGCAAAGGACAAAGCATTGAAATTTTAGTTAAAAAAATTAATATTCTTGGCTTAAGTAGCCCTGAAGAATATCCTATACAACCTAAAAAACATTCCTTTGAATTTTTGAGAGAAAATGCACATTTAAGAGTTAGAACAAAGACAATTAGCTCAGTTATGAGGATTAGATCTGAAGTTTCATATGCTATTCATAAATTCTTTAATGAAAATAATTTTTATTATGTACATACTCCTATTATTACAGGAAGTGATGCAGAGGGAGCTGGTGAGATGTTTAAAGTAACAACTCTTGATTTAAATAAAATACCCAAAGACTCTAATGGAGAAATTGATTTTAAAGCTGATTTTTTCTCAAAAGAAACAAATCTCACAGTTTCTGGACAATTAGAAGCTGAATCTATGGCTCTTGGCTTAGGAAAGGTTTATACATTTGGACCAACCTTTAGAGCTGAAAACTCAAATACATCAAGACATCTTGCAGAATTTTGGATGATTGAACCAGAAATGGCTTTTTACGAGCTTGATGATAATATTAATCTTGCAGAAGAATTCATTAAGTTCATTATTAAATATGTGTACGATAAATGTAAAAATGAAATTATTTTTCTAAGTAACAGGTTAATGAAAGAAGAGCAAAATATACCTAAAAACGAAAGAAGTGAATTAAGCCTAGAGGAACGAATAAATTTTGTTATTAATAATAAGTTTGTAAGAATCACATATACTGAAGCATATGAAATTCTAAAAAATTCCAAACCAAATAAAAAAGGAAAATTCAAATATCCATTGGATAATTGGGGTATTGATTTTCAAAGTGAGCATGAGAGATTTCTTGTTGAAAAACACTTTAAATCGCCTGTAGTTGTCTATGATTACCCATCTAAAATTAAAGCATTTTATATGAGAATGAATGACGATAATAAAACGGTCAGGGCAATGGATATCCTTTTCCCAGGAATTGGTGAAATTGTTGGCGGTTCACAAAGGGAAGAAAGAATTGATGTATTAAAAGACAGAATCAAATCATTAAATATTGACGAGAAAGAACTTTGGTGGTACCTAGATTTAAGAAAATTTGGTACTGTAAAACATAGTGGTTTTGGGTTAGGTCTTGAAAGACTAATTTTATTTATTACAGGAATGAGTAATATTCGTGATGTAATTCCATTTCCTAGAACACCTAAAAACGCTGAATTTTAAATTTTATCCCTGTTATTTTGTAATTTTGATTAAATAAAATTATGTTAAATCAAAAGTTACAATTAAAACTCTCACAGAAATTATCTCCTCAGCAGATTCAGTTAATGAAGTTAATTCAATTGTCAACTCTTGAATTTGAACAAAGACTCTCCAGAGAAATTGAAGAAAATCCGGCATTAGATACTGTTAATGAGAGTCAAGAAATTGATAATGATAATTTTGAATTAAATGAAGAAAGTGAAAAGCAAGAAAAATCAGATGATGAAATTGATATTTCTGAATATCTTTCTGATGATGATACTCCTGATTACAATTTAAAATCTAATAATTACAGTGAAGAAAATGAAAGGGCCATTCCTTATGCAGCAGGAACTTCGTTCAATCAATTTCTTAAAAATCAACTACATTCTTTTTCTTTTAATAAGGAAGACTTAGAAATTGCTGAATTTATTTTAGGTAGTTTAGATCAGTTTGGATATTTAAGAAGAGATTTGATAGATATTTCTGATGATTTAGCTTTCACTTTGGGAATTAATGCTGATGAAAATAAAATTCAAAAAATACTTGATAAAATATATCTTTTAGATCCAGCCGGTATTGGTGCAAAAAATCTCCAAGAATGTTTATACCTACAATTAAAAAGAAAGAAAACCACTAAAAACATTTCAAATGCAGTTAAAATAATTAAAGATTTATTTGATGAATTTTCGAAAAGACACTTTGATAAAATTAAGGCCAAATTAAATATTAGTGATGAGGATTTAAGAGAAAGTATTTCTGAAATAGAAAAATTAAATCCTAAACCAGGGGGAGCATATAATGAAAATACAAAAATGAACTCATCAATAGTCCCTGACTT
Organism: uncultured Bacteroidota bacterium; assembly: GCA_902546095.1. GTDB lineage: Bacteria > Bacteroidota > Bacteroidia > Flavobacteriales > Flavobacteriaceae > Eutrophosalina. The sequence continues at coordinate 3,154 of CACCIQ010000011.1, read as the reverse complement.
TACTGTTGAGGTTATTGATGGAAATGTAAAATTAAAATTGAATTCTAGAAATGCTCCAGACTTATATGTTTCTGAAGAATACAAAAATATGTTATCAGGCTATTCCGAATCAAAAGAAAAAACTAAAAGTCAAAAAGATGCGGTAATGTTTATTAAACAAAAACTTGATTCTGCTAAATGGTTTATTGAAGCAATAAAGCAAAGAAATCAGACCTTAATAATGACAATGTCAGCAATTGTAGATTTTCAAAAAGAATATTTTATTACTGGAGATGAAAAGAAATTAAAACCAATGATTTTAAAAGATATTGCTGAGGAAATAACTATGGATATATCAACAATTTCAAGAGTTGCCAACAGTAAATATGTAGATACGCCTTATGGAACTAAACTAATAAAATCATTTTTTTCAGAGGGGATTAAAAATTCTAAAGGAGAAGATATTTCTACTATTGAGGTTAAAAAAACACTTGAATCCATTATAGAGTCAGAAGACAAGAAAAAACCTCTGACAGATGATCAGTTAACTAAACTCTTAAATAAAGAAGGCTACCCAATAGCTAGGAGAACAGTTGCAAAATACAGAGAAATGATTGGTGCTCCAGTTGCCAGACTTAGGAGAAAATTATAATGTCAAACCTTTCTATAGTAATTGTTAACTATAAGTCATGGACCCCCTTGACAATGTGTTTAGATAGTTTATTAAATCAAAAAAAAATTACCCCTAAAATTATTGTTTTAGACAACAATTCTGATGACACTAAGTTTGTGGAATTTAAATCAAAATATAAATCAATTCATTGGATTAAAAATCAGGATAATTATGGATTTTCAAAAGCTTGTAATATTGGCTCAAAAATAGTTAAAACAGAATGGATATTATTTTTGAATCCGGACGTATTAATACCTAAAGATTGTCTTGAAAAATTAATGAATAAAGTTTCAAATGAAAAAAATAAAATTATTGGAATAAAGCAACTTAATGAAAAAGATGAAGATACATATGCTTATGGAAATTTTTTAAGTTATTATTCAATAAATGGAATATTAAGGTTTATATACAGAATTCTAAATAATCAAACCAATAATATACTAAGTAAAAAGAAAAGCTTTAGTCCAGATTGGATTTCAGGATCTTTCATTTTAATCAAAAAAAAGGATTTTGATAAAATAGGTGGATGGGATGAAGATTTTTTTATGTACTATGAGGATATGGATATATGCAAAAGAGCTATAAGATTTAATATCAAAACACAGTTTTATAATGATTTATACTGTTATCACTTTCATGGCAAATCTTCAAGGGTTGATTACAAAACAAAGATCAATTCAAAAACTCAAGTTATTAGATCATCACATATCTTTATTAAAAAACATTATGGTGCTTTAAATGCAAAATTGATTTCATTGCTTTTATTTGCATCTCAACTAATTGAGTTAATAGTTCTATCTCCATTTATAAAAGAAAAAAGGGAAATTCTTAACAAGCTTATTAAAAGCTAGTTATTTATTTCTGTATAAAATAATTCTAACCTAAACCTTTTATCATAATTAATTGGTTCAGGATTCGGCCCATATAGTATAGTGCCTAAGGGGTTAATTACAGTTGATATTGGAATATATTCAAGTTCATCTGTACTTTTTAGCTCAGTATTTACTGCATTTGTAATGTCAGATGTAACTACTAGTCCTAATTTTTTGTTTAATGAATCATTTCTTATTATGTTTTTAACATGTTCAGAAATTCTAATTTTATACTTAATCCCATTTCTGTCTTCATCAATCTCAATCAATCCACTATGGACAGTTTTTTGATCTTTTGGTTTTTGTCCTTGAGACTGATCGACAAAATAATCAATTACTGGTGCTTTACTTTCAATATCATATAAATAAATTCTAGATGGTTCAATTATTCCTCCGCTAATATCAACTGCATCCTTGTCGATATACATAGTTAAATTAGCTTCATTAATTAGCCATCCTTTTGACTTTATTTCTCCTAAAATATCACTTCCAGTACCATCATCAAAAAGATTAATCTCCATCATTATACCTTCACCACCTTTTAGATAAACTCTTTTCAGGTCCTCATTAGTGCTAGTCAAAGCATTTGAAATTTCAATAGAATAAGGGTCTTGTTTTATAATATTTATTTGATTTCCAGTTAAATTAAGTTTAAATGTCTTTTCTTCTCTATCAATAGTATCATCAGATGTGTCATCGGTGGTATCATTTCTATTATACTTATCATACTCATAAACAATATTAATTGAGGCATCAGAATAATTTAACATTAATAAAAGTGGATCAGAAAAATCATATGCACTTAAAAAAAGACCTTTAAAATATAAACTAAAATTATCTTGATTTGCTAAGTCAATATTACCTTCTTGATCAATGATTTTAGATGTAATCCTTGTCAATAGGTATTCTTAATCTTGGGGTTAACCTTTCTTTTACCTGTTCAGATTCATCAACATCATCAGTATCAGGATCATCCTCTTTATAAATAACAACCTCATCAGTATCAATTTCAATTTCATCATCAAAGAGAATTTTACCTCTAAAATTTTCTATCACATTATCATCTGAATAATACTTTAGGAATGTTTCAAAATTATTAGATGGATCATAAGTACTTAAAAAATAATCTAATTCTTGAACCTTTATTTTAAAGTTTGCATCCTTGTTGCCTATTAGAGAATCAATATCATATACTGTGGCGCCCTGCCTTGGATTAACTGTGTCAGTATCAACATTATCAAGAATACCATCATCATCAGTATCTGGATCTAATGGATCTGTTCCGTTACTTCTCTCTAGAACATCAGAAAGACCATCTCCATCGCTATCACTGTATATATCAAATGGATCAACATCATATGCATCAATAACACCATCGCCATCTGAATCAAAAGTGTTATTGAAAAATGGAATATCTAAATATGCATCAACAACTTTCTCATTTTCTGGGATAATCAATATATTGGAATCATCACCTTCCTCCTCCTTAGCTTGACTTGTAATGCCAAATACTGGATTTAACTCATCTAGAGTTAACTGGGAAACAAAAGTAGCTTCTCTATTTCCAAAAATATCATCTCCTATCTTACCTAGTTGATAAACAGGAAGGCCAATTGATTTAAATGCTGGT
>CACCIQ010000010.1 GCA_902546095.1 uncultured Bacteroidota bacterium | reverse complement strand
TTTTAATTAAAAACATTCACTCATTAACGTTTACTTTTCTACTCTCATTTTCACTAATTCAGATAATTGATAAAAATTTTTATCATAATTCTAAATTTAATTTTTATTCAAACACAGTAATTAATACAATAAATGATTTCAAACAAAATTTTTCTGAATATTTTGAATTAAAAATAATCAATGAAAATTTAATTATAGAAAATACACTTTTAAAAAATAACTCTATTAATAAAGCTCAAAATGATTCAATTATCTCTGATGAAAATTATACATATATACCCGCAAAAATTATTTCTAATAGCATAAAATTTTCTAAAAATTTCATTACTATAAATAAAGGAATTAATCAAAAAATAAATGTTGAAGATGGTGTTATCTCCAAGATAGGCGTTATAGGAATTATTAATAATAACTCTGATAAGTTTTCAACAGTTATTTCTATACTCAATACAGATCTAAAAATAAATGCAAAAGTTAAAAATACAAACCATTTTGGATCTTTAAGTTGGGATGCAAATAATTTTCAGATAATGAATCTTGATGATGTCCCAAAAAGTGCACTCATTAAAAACGGGGATACAATTCAAACTGGTGGAATGTCATCAATATTTCCAGAAAATATTCCAATTGGTACAATAATAGAGTATTCTCTTCCGGATGCTAGTAATTACTATAAAATTAAAGTAAAACTTTTTGAAGATATTGGTGCAGTGAATAATGTGTATGTAGTAAAAAACAACTTTAAGCAAGAGATTAAAGATTTAGAAAAAAGTAATGAAAAATATTAATCAATTAGTTTTTTTAAGATTTCTATTTATAATATTAAGTCAAATATTGATTTTTAATAATATTTTAATTTATGGAATCAGCCCTAATATTTATTTAATATTTCTGATAGTTTTTCCATTAACTTATAATAAATCATTATTCTACATATATATTTTTATAGCAGGATTAATTCTTGATTTTTTTTCAAATACTTATGGAATAATTACATTTTCTCTCTTGCTTTCAGCTTGGTTCAGACCATATTTTTTAAAATTTTCTTTTGGTCACTTTGATGCTAGTAAGGTTAGAAAAACAGCTGACTACATTAAAGAAACTAGCTTATACCAAAAATTAACATTTTTAATTTTAATGTATTTCACTCATCAATTTTTACTTTTTAGTGTTGAAGCTTTTTCATTTGAAAAATTAGATTGGATTATTAAAAAAACTCTGATAAGTACAATAATTTCTATAATTTTATGTTACATTTTCATTCTTATTTTTTACACAAAAAATGCGAGATAAATTACTTCAAGTATTAATAATTGTTATTTCATCGATACTAATAATTCAACTTTTTAATCTTCAAGTTTTAAATAAAAAAAATAGCGATGTATCTTCTAAAGCATCAGTACAAAAAATATACAACTTCCCAGAGAGAGGTTATCTCTATGACCGTAATAACAAACTTATCGTTTCAAATCAGCCATATTATGATCTATTAATTGTACCAAATGATGTTAATATTAACGACAGTATTAAAATTGCTAATGATCTAGGAATAAGTGTAAAAGATTTTAATACAAAATATAAAAAAGCGAGAAAATTTTCCCCACTAAAAGCTTCAATATTCATCTCTAGCCTCACCAAAGAAGAATATGCCAAGATTCAGGAAAAAATGTGGAAATTAAGTGGCTTTTTTGTTCAAAAAAATTCTAAAAGAAAGTATAACTATTCAACTGCTGCAAATCTGTTTGGATATATAAGTGAAGTGAATGATTATGAGATAAAAAACAATTCATATTATAAATCTGGTGAGATGATTGGTAGACAAGGTTTGGAGAAAACTTATGAATCAATTTTGAGAGGTGAAAAAGGTGTTAATTATTTTCAAAAAGATAAGTTCAATAGAATTATTGGTAAGTTCAATGATGGAATTAATGATACACTTCCAACTATATCAAAAAAACTAAAACTGACTTTAGATATCGATCTTCAAACATATGGAGATTCTCTAATGAATAACAAATATGGAAGTATTGTAGCTATCGAACCAAAAAGTGGTGAAATACTTGCATTAGTAAATTCACCAGGATATGATCCAAACTTACTAGTAGGAAGAGAAAGATCTGAAAGATATAGATCTTTAAATAATGATTCAATTGGAAAGCCCCTCTTCGACAGAGGTTTACAAGGTCAATATCCCCCTGGCTCAACATTTAAAATTATAAATGCACTCATTGGTTTACAGGAAAATATAATCAAAGAAGAAACAACTTTCAAATGTGATGGTGGTCATTTTTATGCAAGAAATTCTTTTATGAAATGTCACACATCAGAACCTACTTTTACGAATTTAAATAATGCAGTATATACTTCTTGTAATACTTATTTTGCTAAAACCTATAGGGGAATTATAGAAAATTATGATAGTCCATCACTTGGATTAGATAAATGGGTTAATTATGTAAAATCATTTGGCTTTGGAAATTATTTAGGGTATGATCATCCTACTGGAAAACCAGGCTTTATTCCAACATCAGCTTACTACAATAGTTGGTATAACAATTCATGGAAGGCTGTAACAACTATCTCAAATTCAATTGGTCAAGGAGAAATATTGACAACTCCAATTCAATTAGCAAATTTTGCTGCTACTATTGCAAATAGAGGTTGGTATATTACTCCTCACTTTGTAAAAGAAATAGAAAACGATTCAATTAACATTAATTATAGGAAGAAAAATAAAACTCTTATTAATTCTGAGCATTTTGAGCCAGTTATACAAGGAATGATTAATGTTGTTGAAAAAGGAACAGCAACTAATTCAATTATTCGTAATATTAAAATTGCTGGAAAAACTGGAACAGCAGAAAATTTTGTTAAAATAAATGGAATAAAGAAACAACTAACTGATCATTCAATTTTTATAGGATTTGCACCTGCAGATGATCCTGAAATTGCTGTTTGTGTTTTTATTGAAAATGGATATTGGGGTTCAAGATGGGCAGCTCCAATTTCCAGTTTGATAATAGAGAAATATATTAATGGTAAAATTGAAAGAAATTGGCTTGAAAAATATATTTTGGAAGGTGATCTTTCAGCAGAATATCTCAAGCCCTATTTGACAAGTAATTTTAATATTAATGAGTAGTATTAGAAACTTTGATCTTGTTTCGTGTTTACTAGTGTTGACATTGATGTTAATTGGATTGGTCAATATATATTCAGTGACATATTTTGAAAATATGGACTTTTTCTCTACTGGCAACTTTTTTGGTAAACAACTTTTTTTCTTTTTCATTTGTATTCTTACTTTCTTCATATCACTTACACCTGATATTAAGTTTTACTTTAAGTATGCTAGTATAATATATATTTTAATGATAATACTATTAATAGCTGTTTTAATATTTGGAAATGAGGTTAATGGATCTAAATCTTGGTTTTCTCTGGGTGGATTTAGTTTTCAGCCTTCTGAATTTATGAAGCCTGTAACCGCATTAGCACTTGCTAAATACTTAAGTAATATACACTCTGATATAAAAAGAAGAAGTATACAATTTTATAGTTTTTTAATTATCTCTATTCCCCTTATTTTAATTATAATGCAACCAGATCCTGGCACAGCATTAATTTTTTTAAGCTTTTATCTTGTTTTGCATGTAGTTGGATTACCCTCTTTTTATCTTAATATTTTTGTAGCATCAATTTCAATTTTTATAATAACGATATTATTTGGCAGAAATAATATTTTATTAATAGGTTCTATAATTTTTGTTCTAATGCTAATCATTAGGTTATATAAGAGTCTCCCAAAAAGGAGATTAATATATCTGGGTTTAATAGCTGCAATTTTCATTTTTTCAGTAGATTTTATTTTTAATAATATTTTTGAACAAAGACATAGAGATAGATTTAATGTAGTTTTAGGATTAGATGAAGACCTCAAGGGTATTGGTTACAACACCAATCAATCGCAGCTCGCTTTTAAAGCTGGAGGGATTTTGGGTGAAGGATTTCTAAAAGGTTCTCAAACTAAGGGTGATTTTATCCCTGAACAACACAGCGATTACATATTTACAACTATTGGTGAGGAATGGGGTTTTGTTGGATCAGTATTAACTATTATAATTTTTGCATTTTTACTATTAAGAATAATTGAAAGAACATCAACGCAAAGAAATCTATTCTATAAAATATATTCTTATTGTGTAATAAGTATAATATTCTTTCATTTTGCAATAAATATTTCTATGGTACTAGGTATTTTTCCAAGTGTTGGAATACCTCTTCCATTTATTAGTTATGGAGGTTCAAGCATGTTAGCATTTACTATTCTGTTTACTGGTTACATTAAAATTGATGCTAACAAGAAGGAGAAATGGTAATCTTTATTTTTTTTCGGAGTAATAGTTAGACAAAAACATAAAACTAGAAACTAATAAAACAAGAAAAAAAGCTGGAATAAAAGCCAAATAGGCGTTGCCTAAAATAATGTATTGATAATTTTCTTTAATCATATATCCCCAACTTGGGACTGGTGGTTGTGTGCCAATACCAAGGAAACTGAGACCACTTTCCAATAATATACTGGAAGCAAAGTTAGCAGCAGCAATAATTAATAAAGGGCCTAAAATATTTGGAACTATGTGAGATATGATGATTCTAAAATTATTAAAACCTAAAATTTTAGAGGCGACAATATAGTCTTTTGCTTTTTCTGAAATAACTTTACCTCTTACTAATCTTGCAACATCTACCCATACTGAAAAGCCAATAGCTATATAAACTTGCCAAAAACCTTTTCCTAATGACAATGAAATAGCGATTACTAATAATAGTGTTGGAATAGACCAAAAAACATTTATTATATATAATACAATTTTATCAATGGTTCCACCAAAATAACCACCCAAACAACCAAAAAATAAACCTAAAACAGTAGAAATTAAAACAGCCATTAATCCTATTGAAAATGAAACACGTGTGCCTAAAATTACACGACTAAATAAATCACGACCATAAAGATCAGTTCCGAAATAAAATATTTTTTCAGAGATAAAGTTATCAACAATATAGGATTTAATATCTTGTACATTATTTGGTACATTATTTTTGTATATATCTAGACTAATAGATAGTTCGTCATAATAATCTTCGTATTTATTGTATAAGGTAAAATATATTGAATCAGTTGAAAAATGATAATTCTTTATAGCATACTGCTCGATTGAATAATCTGTTCCAAATACATATTCAGATAATTTTTTATTTTTTTTAGAGGGTAAAGAGAGTGTTTGAACTTTAAATCCAGGCTTGACAGACTGGATATTTAAGTTCATAGTATTAGCATTTCTTGTTTTATCAGGGATAATCAAATAAGAAAAAATTGAGAAAATAAAGCAAGTTCCTATAAAAAAAAATGAAAAATAGTAAGGTGTATTACTTAAAAATTTAGAAAATAACTTTGAGGAGATCAATTTAGTTTTTTGTCATTATCTGCTAAAATAAGATTATTTTCACTTAAAGCAGATAACATTTCAAGGGCCTTTACCCCCTCCTCTACATATAAGTCTTTAGTTAAATTTCTATGCCATCTATTTCTACTACTTAAAAGCTCCTTGTTAGACATTACATATTGCTTTTCAGTTTTTAATAATTTAAATATTAGATTGTTTTCATATTTTGAAAGACTTTCAAATTTTTTATTTTTCTCTCTCTGGTCACTCAAATAATTATTATAAATATCAAAATTTAAAGAAATACTCTTATTAGACTGTTGAGATTTGATCCATTTTGCCCTATCATTAATTAAGGTATAATAATTATCATTATCAATTCTAGATTGACAATTTGTGGAGATTTTTGTAACTATGTCTTTTTGGTTCCATTTTTGGAAGTTGGCAGGAGTAATTTTATCCCAATCAAGTGGGTTTTTTTCATCCTTTTCTCCATTAAATACATATTTATACGAATCTGGAATTACTATATCACTTTTTACTCCCTCCAGCTGAACTGACTCTCCATTTATCCTGTAAAATTTATCTGTTGTTATTTTAATAGCTCCTAAATCATAGGAGGAATTAGAAATAAATCTGTTTAAATCAATTACGTTTTGAACTGTTCCTTTACCAAATGATTTTTCATTACCTATAATAACTGCCCTATTATAGTCTTGAAGTGCGCCAGCAAGGATTTCAGATGCAGATGCTGACATTTTATTCATCAATATTACCAAAGGTCCGTCCCATACGATTTTTGGGTCTTTATCATACAAAATTTGTTTTCTATTTCCAGTAGACTTTACCTGAACTATTGGCCCTCTTTCAATAAAAAGCCCTGTCATGTCAACAACAGTTTGGAGAGCTCCACCGCCGTTATTTCTCAAATCCAGAATTAAACCTTTGATTCCGTTATTTTTTAATTTTATTATTTCATTTTTAACATCATTTGCTGAATTCCTACTGTTTTTATCTGAAAAATCAACATAAAATTTTGGCAGGCTTATATATCCATAATTTTTATTATTCTTACTTATCAATGTTGATTTTGCATATAGTTCTTCAAGCTCAACAAGACCTCTTTTTATTGAGACATCCTTGATTTCTCCGTCTATTTTCTTAATGGTTAGCCTTACAACAGAATCTGCCGGACCTTTAATTAACTTAATCGCGTCATCTAACTTCATACCAATAATATCAACTGGATCTTCATTTTCTTGAGCAACCTTTAAAATAATGTCACCTATATCTAACAACTTATCTTTCCAAATAGGTCCTCCAACTATAATATCAACTATTTTGACAGCACCTTCGGTTTTTTGTAATCTAGCTCCAATACCATTAAATTTTCCAGATATATTAGTATCAAACCTATCTTTGTCATCAGGATTGAAATAAACTGTATGTGGGTCTAGTTGATTTAAAAAGGCATTAATATAATTTGCAAACCAATCATCTCTATCCATTTCACTTACATAATCAAAGAAATCTTCAGTATTTTTTTTTATTAAAGACATTGACTCATCGAGTGTTTTATTATCAATTATTTTAATTGAATCGCCTAACTTCAAAGTAAGAATATCAAGCGTAGAATACTTTAACTGTTTTCTCCACCTATTTTTAATCTCATTTTTACTTCTTGCAAATGACTTATTTTCAAAATCTAAGTCAATATTTTCATCTGATGAAAAATCAAAGCCTTTTTCCATGATATCGTAATAGTAATCTTTCACTTCGTCAATTCTTTCTCTTGATACCTGAAAAACTAAGTCGAAGAAAGTTAAATCATGATCTTTTAATTGATCATCAAGTTTGAATTTGTACTTTTCAAACTGTCTTATATCAGATTGTAGAAAAAATCTTTTTTGATTATCTAACTGCTCAATGTAAGAATTAAAGATTTTTTCAGAGATACCATCATCAATCTCAATTGAATTATAATGGCCTTTTTCAACAACATATTTCACAACTTCAATTAGTAACTTTTCTTTGTTAGGATCTGAAAACTTCTTGTCAGAAAAAGCAAAACCAAATATAATTATTGCTACAAAAAAGGTAATATGTAAAAAATTAATTTTCATCTGAACTTATAAAAATAATTATTTTGAATTTAGAAATCATCTTTTGTAAAAAAATATGTTGAATTGGTTACTTTTGTCCAATAATTATACCAAGAATGGCAAAAAAACCCTTAATATTAGTTACTAATGACGATGGAATATCTGCACCAGGAATTAGAACTCTAATTTCTGTAATGAATGAAATTGGAGATGTAGTTGTTGTAGCACCCGACAGTCCTCAATCAGCTATGGGACATGCCATAACTATAAATTCAACTTTACAATGTCACAAAATAAAAATTGATGATGGGCCACAACAGGAGTACACCTGTTCTGGAACACCTGCTGATTGTGTAAAATTGGGAATTAATGAAATTTTAAATAAAAAGCCAGATTTGTGTGTTTCAGGAATTAATCATGGTTCTAATGCTTCAATTAACGTAATTTATTCAGGGACTATGAGTGCTGCTATTGAAGCCAGCGTTGAAGGAGTTCCTGCTATTGGTTTTTCATTATTGGACTATAGTTGGAAAGCAAATTTTAATCCTATTAAAAAAATTGTAAAAAAAATAACATTAAAAGCACTCAAGGAGGGTATCCCCGTTAGGACAGCTTTAAATGTTAATTTTCCCAACTTAAATGAAAACGAAATAAAAGGCATTAAAATTTGTAATCAAGCTAATACTTATTGGATTGAAAAATTTGATAAACGAATTAATCCACAGGGCAGAGAATATTATTGGCTTACAGGTGAATTTATTAACAACGATGAATCTAAAGAATCAGATGAGTGGGCCCTTAAAAATGGATATGTTTCTGTGGTTCCTGTGAAGCACGATTTAACCAATTACGAGGTTATTAGCAAAATTAAATCTTGGAATCTCTAAAATGAAATACTACATAATCTCTGGAGAACCATCAGGCGATATATATGGATCAAGATTAATTAATGAAATCAAAAGATCTGACAGTAAAGCTAACATTAGATTCTGGGGTGGAGATTTAATGAAAGAGTCAGGTGGAACACTTGTAAAACACTATAAAGATTTAGCTTTTATGGGCTTCTTTGAGGTACTAACAAATATTTTTAAAATTTTAAAAAATTTTACTTTATGTAAAAATGATATTATAAATTTTAGTCCTGATAAAATAATTTTTATTGATTATCCTGGATTTAATTTAAGGATTGCAAAATGGGCAAAAAAGAAAAAATTTAAAACTTTTTATTACATAAGTCCACAAGTATGGGCTTGGAAAGAGAACAGAGTTGCAACAATAAAAAAATATATTGATCATATGTATGTTATTATGCCATTTGAAAAAAATTTTTACAAGGAAAAATATAATTATGAAGTACAATATTATGGACACCCATTAGTTAATATAATAGATGAATCATTGAAAAATAAAGAAATAATAAAAAATGTAAAACCTATTATAGCTATTTTACCAGGGAGTAGAAAACAGGAAATATATTCTACATTGAATAAAGTTTTATCAATTGTAAAAGATTTTAAAAAATATCAATTCATTATTGCTGGGCTAAATCATATTAATAAAAATATTTATGATGAAGCTGTTGCTAAAAGTGGTGCTTCTGTCAAAGTATTATACAATAAGACATATGACTTATTAAAAAATTCAAATGCAGCAATAGTAACAAGCGGAACGGCAACATTAGAAACTGCTCTTATTGGAACACCCCAAATCGTATGTTACGCAACTAATAGTTTAAATATGTTTTTGGCTAAATTATTTGTTAAAATAAATTTTATTTCACTTGTTAATTTAATTTTAAATAAAGAGGTTGTCAAAGAACTTATTCAATCTGATTTCAATAAAGAAATGATTAAAACTGAACTCAACTTAATTTTAAAAGGTAAAAGAAATCAAATACAAAAAGACTATAAAGATTTAAGAAATTTACTAAAAGGTGAAGACATTGAGTCTAAAATAGTTAATCACATAATTAACAACTAACAAACTACATTAATAATTTTTTTTGGTACAAAAATTATTTTTTTTATTGTGTTACCATTTAGATATTTCTCTGTTGATTGATGATTTTTTATTAAATCCTCTACTTCTTTTTGTTTTAGGCTAGCTGATAAATTAATTTTAAATCGAAGTTTTCCATTAAATGAAACTGGGTATTCAATCATTGACTCTATTAGATACTTTTCATCATGCATAGGAAATTTTTCATATGATATAGAAGTTTTATTCCCTAACAAAGACCACAATTCTTCACAAATATGTGGAGCAAATGGAGATAGTAATATACACAAGTTTGCTAAAATATCTTTCGATTTACAGCCTAATGAAGACAATTCATTGATACAAATCATAAATGCACTAACTGAAGTATTAAAAGAAAAATTTTCAATGTCAGAATTAACTTTTTTAACAACTTTATGATATGATTTTAAAATTTGATCATTAGGTTTCTCATCATTAACATTAAATTTACCATTAGTGTGAAACAAATTCCAAAATTTGTTCAAGAATGAGAATACTCCTGTAATTCCAGACGTGTTCCATGGCTTGGATTGATCAATTGGTCCAAGGAACATTTCGTATAACCTTAAAGTATCTGCACCGTATTTTTTACAAATTTCATCTGGACTTACAACATTATATCTTGATTTTGACATTTTCTCAATATCTCTAGAAACTATGAAAGACTTTTCATAAATAAAATTTGCGTCTTCAAATTCAGGATTTGATTTTTGCAGTTTTTTAATGTCTAAATTATTTTTTTCATCAACCATATTTATATCAACATGAATTTTTTGCGTTTCATGTGCGTTAATCAAATCAAATGAAATAAAATCATTTGTGTTCTTAATCCTATGTATAAATGCACTATTACCAAGTATCATTCCTTGATTGACTAGCTTTTTAAATGGTTCGCTTGTGTTAACTAAACATAAATCAAATAAAACTTTATGCCAAAATCTTGCATAAAGTAAATGTAAAACAGCGTGCTCGGCTCCTCCAATATATAAATCCACTGGCATCCAATATTTGATAATATCTTTGTTAGCAAATTCATTATCGTTTAGAGGGTCTAAAAATCTTAAAAAATACCAACAAGATCCTGCCCATTGTGGCATTGTGTTAGTTTCTCTTTGATATTCTTTACCATCTTTTTGCATAGAGACCCAATTTTTATTTCTAGCAAGTGGTGATGAGCCATCTTTTGTTGGAAGATAACTCTCAACATCAGGTAATTTCAAGGGTAAATCCTCATAGTCCAAATCTTTCTTTTTTTCACCATCATACAAAATAGGAATTGGCTCACCCCAGTAGCGCTGTCTTGTAAATATCCAATCCCTAAGTTTGTAATTAACCTTTTTTTCTCCTTTTTTTTGCTTCTCTAAAAAGTCTGTAGCAATAATTTTAAATTCCAGATTATCTAGGCCATTGTAATTTTCTGAATTTATAATTTTACCATTGCCAGTGTAACAGTCAATATCTTCTCCACCTTCAATTACCCTGGTTATGTCGAGATTAAATTTTTTGGCAAATTCATAATCTCTTTCATCGTGTGCTGGAACAGCCATTATAGCTCCTGTTCCATAAGAGTACAGTACATAATCAGAAATCCAAATGGGTATTTTTTTCTTTGACATTGGATTTAAAGCATATGCACCAGTAAAAACACCTGTTTTAATCTTTTCACCCTCTTGCCTTTCCAAATCACTCTTCATTGAAGTTTGATGAATGTACTGATCAATTTCTTTTTTGTTTGTTGTTGAAGTTATAACTGGAATCAAAGGATGTTCTGGAGCTAAAACTAAATATGTTGCACCATAAATCGTATCGGGTCTTGTAGTAAAAACCTCTATAAAGTTTTTTTTATCAACCTCAAATTTAATTTGAGCTCCTTCTGATTTTCCAATCCAATTTTTTTGTGAAAGTTTAATTGATTCCGGCCATTCTAGATCCTCTAGATCTTCCAATAATCTATCAGCATAGTCAGTTATTCTCATTACCCACTGTCTCATGGGCTTTTTAATAACAGGAAAACCTCCTCTTTCACTTAGTCCTCCGATAACTTCCTCATTTGCTAAAACGGTACCCAACTCTTCACACCAATTGACATCTATAACATCAACATATGCAAGTCGTTTAGAATCAATAAATTCGTCCATTTTTTCTTGGGGAATATTTGATGGTATTTTTAATTTTTCAATCGGTTGTGCTTTATTTAACTTTTTATCATAATAACTATTATATAGTTTTAAGAATATCCATTGAGTCCATTTATAATAATTACTATCACTGGTTTTAATTTCTCTGTCCCAATCAAAAGATAATCCAAGATTGTCTAATTGATCTTTAAATCTTAATATATTTTTTTCAGTTGTTGTTTTAGGATGTTGACCAGTCTTCACTGCGTACTGTTCTGCTGGAAGACCAAATGAATCAAACCCCATGGGATGGAGAACATTAAAACCTTTGTTCCTCTTAAATCTTGAAATTATATCCGATGCAATGTAGCCAAGGGGGTGTCCAACATGAAGACCTGTTCCGGATGGATAAGGGAACATGTCCAAAACATAATATTTAGGCTTGTGGGAATTATTACTAGCCTTAAATACTTTATTTTCAAGCCAGTAATTTTGCCACTTCTTTTCTATTTCAAGAAAATTATAAGACATAATTTTTATAAAAACAAAAATACTGTTTTAAAGCTAATCCAATAAAAGTTCTTCAAAATTAAATAGCTTTCTTACTTTTACTAATAATTTTAAATTGTCAAATTCAAAAAGTAATAGAATTTTTTCAAACTATCTTTTAGTAGTTATTAGTATTTCATCTGTTCTATTTTTTTTATCATCATTTACATTTTTTGTATTAAACAGCAATAAAATTATTGATGATTTTAAAGAAAAAATACCTGTTGTTGTTTTTCTAGAGGATGTTGCAAGCGATGTTGAGATCTCACAATTTGAAAAAAAATTAAGTATTGATCCTAATATCAAAAACTTTGTTTACACATCAAAAAATGATGCTGCAGTTAAATTTAGTTCTGATATTGGAGAAAATTTTGTAGAGTTCCTAGGCTATAACCCACTGTTAAATTCATTTGATATTTATTTTTATTCAGAAAGAGTTGAATCTTTATTCATAAATGAGATTGTTAAAAGTTTTGAAAGTGAAGATTTTATTAATGAGGTCTCTTATGATGCTCCCTTAATCTTTTTAATAAACGATAATTTTAAAAAAGTACAAGATTGGGTTTTATATATTGCTATTTTCTTCATATTTATTTCCATAATGCTAATTAATAATACTATAAGGCTTTCTATTTATTCTCAAAGAATGACAATTAAAACTATGCAATTAGTTGGGGCAACAAAATTCTTTATAAAAAAACCATTCATTTTAACTCAATTAAAATTGGGATTAATTAGTGCGATCATTTCTTCTTTACTATTTATATCATTAGTATACTATTTAAACTCAAATTATTTTGAAATAGATTTGTTATTAATTAAAAATTCATTTTTAATTTCTATTGCAATTGCGTTTATATTAAGTTTTTTAATTTCAGTTATATCTACAAATTACATTACCTCTAAATTTCTTAACTCAAAAATTGATAAATTATACTAATGAATAAAAAAAACAAACTACTATTTGGAAAAAGAAATTACAAGTTCATGATTATAGGTCTTTTTTTTATTGCTATAGGTTTCATTTTAATGTCTGGAGGAGGAAGTGATGATCCAAATATATTCAATGAAGAAATATATAGTTTTAGAAGGATACGGCTGGCACCAATCCTTGTTGTAACAGGTTTTATTATTGAAGTTTATGCAATTTTAACAAAATCAGAATAGTTTGGAAATTATTAAATCTTTTATTCTAGGGATAGTACAAGGCTTAACAGAATTTTTACCTGTTTCTTCAAGTGGTCACATTGAAATTTTTAAAGAAATCTTAGGTTTATCATTCGAAGCCCAAAATGGACTTTTTTTTACATTAATACTACACCTTGCAACCGCGTTTAGTGCATTAATATATTTTTGGGATGATGTAAAAAATATTTTAAAAAGTACAATTAAATTTAAGAATGATGAAAATTTTCATTTTACTTTGATGATAATAGTATCAATGATTCCAGCGGGTTTAGTTGGATTTTTTCTTGAAGAAAAAATAAATCAACTTTTTAATGGAAATTTATTATTGGTTGGATCTATGCTAATAATTACATCCATTTTACTGCTAATTTCAGATAAAATCAAATCCAAAAACAGAAAACTTAATACCAAAAATTCATTCTTAATTGGTTTAGCACAAGCTCTAGCTATACTTCCAGGTATATCAAGAAGTGGCTCAACAATTGCGACCTCTATATTTATAGGTATAAATAGAGACCTTGCAGCAAAATTTTCATTTTTAATGGTGATACCAATAATTGTTGGTTCATCATTAAAAATGATATTATTTGATGATATTGTTTATGATGGGTCTATTCTTATTAACTACATAATTGGTTTCTTTGCAGCATTGATTTCGGGGTATTATGCGTGTAAATGGATGATTTTTTTTGTTAGAAAAAGTAAATTAAAATACTTTGCGCTTTACTGCTTTATAATCGGGATTTCATCAATTTTATATTCAATTGTATAGGTGAAGATTAATAAAGATTCAATTATTGAAGGATTAATCATTCCTGTTTTTAAACCCTTTAATTGGACCTCTTTTGATGTTGTAAAAAAAATAAGGTATGATTTTAAAAAATCATTTGAGATAAAAAAAATTAAGGTTGGTCACGCTGGCACACTTGACCCACTTGCTACTGGATTACTTTTAATTTGCACAGGAAAAAAAACTAAAGAAATAGAAAAACTTCAAAACTTAGATAAAACATATTATGCAACTTTTTGTATTGGTAAAACCACACCTTCATTTGATAGAGAAACTGAATTTGATAAAAATTACCCCATTGATCATATTAACGATAGATTGATAGAAAAAAGCATGAATAGTTTTATTGGTGAAATTAAACAACAACCACCAATTTATTCTGCACTAAAAGTGAAAGGAAAAAGGCTATATGAAATGGCTAGAAAGGGAGAGAATGTTAAGATCAATTACAGAAAGATTAATATTTACGATTTTAATTTACTCAACAATAATTTTCCCGAGCTTGATTTTAAAATTAGATGTTCAAAAGGTACATATATTAGGTCATTAGCTCATGATTTTGGAAAAAAACTAAATAGTGGTGCTTATCTAAAGTATCTTGAGAGATCCTCAATTGGTGATTATAGCATTAAAGACTGTATGACTATGGATCAAATAAACAAACTATTATTTAATTAATATTTTTAGAAACTCTTCTCTGGAAATTTCCTCAGCACCCATGCTTTTTAAATGTTCAGAAGGCACTTGACAATCAATAAACTTATAGTTATTTTTTTTTAGCTCACGAGATAAACTAACCAATGCCAATTTACTTGCATTAGTAGATTTTGAAAACATACTTTCACCACAAAAAACATCTCCAAGATCCAATCCATATAAACCCCCAACAATTTCACTATTTTTCCAAACCTCTACTGAGATTGCTAAACCCATTTCGTGTAACTTAATGAATGATTTTTTTAAACCTGGTGTTATCCAAGTTCCTTTTTGACCAAGTCTTTTTATGTTTGAACATGAATTGATTACTTCCTCAAAATCATTATTAAATGTAACTTTTAGTGTGGTTTTTTTGATAAAGGATTTTAAACTTTTTGAAACTTTTATTTTTTCAGGATATAATACCATCCTTGGATCAGGTGACCACCAAAGTAGATTATCATCTGATTCAAACCAAGGGAAAATACCATTTTTATATGCTTGAATTATTCTTAAGGGTTTTAGATCACCACCATAGGCTACAATACCATGGCTATCTGCGCTTCTGGGTGAGGGGAAAACAAAATCTTCACCAAGTCTAACCATCTTTTAAAATGGAAGATCATCAGGTTCTTTATTGATTTCTTGACTAGTACCCAAGTCTTCTTTGGTTGGGATTGGTGGAAGTTGTGAATCATAATTTTCTTCAATCTTTTCGATCCTCCAGCCTTGAATAGAATTAAAATACTTGACTTCATTATCTTTATTTGTCCATTCTCTTCCACGGATATTTATATCAATTTTTACTAACTCCCCAACTTTAAATGAATCGAGAATTTCACATCTGTCTTGTACAAATTCAACTAAAATATTTTGTGGATATTGCTCTTGAGTGGTAACTACCAATTCTCTTTTTCTGAAACCATTGGATCCGTACTCTTTTGTTTCATTAATTAATTTTATTTTTCCTGAAATATTCATCTTTAATCTAAATTACTTTTTATTTTATTACACACTTGTTCAAAACTGATTTTTTCCAATCCTAAGTTATTAGAAAAATTTAAATCATTCATATTATTAATTGGAATTAAATGAACATGAACATGAGGAACTTCCAAACCTACCACGGACATCGCCACTCGCTTACAATCAACAGATTTTCTTATGGCTAATGCAACTCTTTTTGAAAATCTCATTAATGATAAAAATTCCTCATCTGATAAATCAAAAATATAGTCAATCTCTTTTTTTAAAATACATAAAGTATGTCCATATGAATTAGGGTTTATATCTAGAAAAGCAAGACAATCCTCAGTTTCATCAACCTTGTAACATGGTATATCTCCTCTTATTATTTTAGTAAAAATAGATGACAAAATTTATCGGTTAATTGATAATATTTCAAATTTTAATTTACCACTAGGAACACTAATTTCAGCTACATCTCCTACAGACTTTCCCAGAAGGCCTTTGCCAATTGGAGAATTTACAGAAATCTTCCCGCTTTTCAGGTCGGCCTCACTCTCAGCAACAAGCTGATATTCAACAGTTGCCCCGTTTAACTGGTTTTTAATTTTAACTTTTGATAATACAAGAATTTTTGAAGTATCTAATTGTGACTCATCAATCAATCTTGCATTAGATAGAGTTTCCTCCAGTTTAGAAATTTTAAGTTCCAAAAGTCCTTGCGCTTCCTTTGCAGCATCATATTCAGCATTTTCACTTAAATCTCCTTTATCTCTAGCTTCAGCGATTGCTTTGGATGCATTTGGTCTTTCAATATCTTTTAGCTGATTTAGCTCAGCTCTTAATTTATCTAAACCTTCTTTCGTGTAATAACTAATTCCCATATTAAAAAAAAATCCTCTTGTAAGAGGTCCAACTAATATACAAATTTATAAGTGTTATTTAATTAAATTTACATTCACTATGGTTAAAAACTATTTGATTGTATTTTTTTTTCTAATTAGTTGTGAAAATGAACAATCGCTTTACAACCCTTATTTACCTGATATAAGTTTCGAGAGAATAATTAATTTAAATCTTCCCAGCTATGATAATTTAAATTTTACTGGAGGTTCTGTTATTATTGATGGTCTTGGTGTTTGTGGTGTAATACTATTCAATTTTAACAACGATATTTTAGCTTGGGAGGCTTGTGACCCAAACCACAAAAAAAGAGATGATTGTCCAAAACTTGAAATTGACGGAGTTCAAGCAAAATGTAATTGTATAGGAAATATATATAGTCTTGCTACTGGACAATTACTCAATAGTAATACTACATCAAATTACCCATTAATCCGTTACAAAACAGAACGAATTGGTAACAACCTCAGAATTTACAACTAAAATTTAAAAATAAATCCGGCTAAAAAATTTCTTGTGGCTTGAGGATAATATCCGGTACCATCCAATGTTATTATTTGACCTGGAATGCTCCATGTATCATCATATGTATAATAATATCCATTTGAGATGTATTCTTTATTAAGCAAATTATTAATTAATAAATTAATTGAAATAGATTCAAAAATTTTATTTGGTTGTAATATATATGAAATACTTAAGTCATTTATAAAGTAACTATCAAGAATTGAATTAGGTTGATCAGTATTACTCATATACTGTTTGCCAACATATTTAGATAAAAATGTAAAACTTAAATTTTCAGAGTATTTGTAGTTTATAGTATTTGAACCAATAAATGACGGGGAGAAAGAGATATTTGTTTTTCCATAATTATATAATGAACCATCAACCATAGAAAAGATATTTTTATTCTTATTTGAACTTAATGTAATATTGGTTTGCACAGAAAATAAATCCGATAATTTTATTGAATTTTCAATTTCTAAACCAATCCTAGAGCTTGATCCACTATTTGTTCTTATAGGGTTCCCAACATCATCAATTTCGCCCGTCAAAACTAGCTGCTCATCATAAAGCATAAAGTAACTGTTTAGATTTAGTAGAATATTTTCATTTCTAAACCGCCAACCTATTTCTATATCATTTAACCTTTCAGGTTTAATTTCAGAATTACTTTCAAAATCCGTTCTGTTTGGTTCTCTATTAGCTCTAGCGTATGAAGCATAAATTAATGAACTTGAATTCAACTTATAGGATAACCCAATTTTAGGATTGAAAAAATTATATGATTTATCTAAAACCATATTGATTAAATCTGATGTGATTCCGGATGTATTATATTTTACTCCTCTGAGCTGAATATCAGTATATAATTCAGTTTTTTTGTTAATGGAATACAGCAGTTTAGCAAAAAAACTTAAATCTTTTTTTTCACCAAGGCCCTCATAATACCTATCTCTTATTTCACCAGTATTACTAAGACTACGAGCCCAAATTACTTCTCCATAATGATCTCCAACATAGGAGCTGTAAGAACTACTTAAAGTTAAGTCAATCTTATCCTTGATATAATTAATTGAGCTATTTAAAACGTAAAAATCATTATCTAACCATCTTCTTCTTATTAAGTCTGTCGTTCCAGTTTCGTTTCCGTTACTGTCAATGTCTGATTTAACAATTCCTCCATATGTATTAATATCATCATCCTCTTTATATTGTTCAAAGTAACCTCTTCCATCGGTGTAATTTAATCCTAAATTAAATGACCAATAATTATTTATTTTTTCATTCCAATGCAGCTGAAAGTGATCTTGCTTATAATTATCAATTTCATTTTCATAAGTAAGTGGATTTTGACGTCTATTTTCCAGAACTTGATCCATAGATAAGCCATCCCATGCTTGATATGTTTTTTCATGTCCACCAAATGATATAGCCTTGATTAATGTACTTCCATTTGTGTAAGCGCCTTGGATAAAGTATGATTTTAAATCTGAATAAGCCCTATCAACATATCCATCAGAATCAATCTTTGATAACCTACCAGATAACTCAAAATAATCATTAATCTTCCCTGTACTAAACTTAATTGTATTTTTTAAGGTGTTATAACTTCCAAAACTACTTGATAGCTCAGCATAAGGTTGATCAGAAACAATGTCCGTTAAAATATTAATACTTGCTCCAAAAGCACCGGAGCCATTTGTAGATGTTCCAACACCTCGTTGAACTTGCAAGCTTTCAATTGAGGAGCTAAAATCTGGCAAATTAACCCAAAAGGTACCCATTGACTCGGGATCATTAAATGGAATTCCATTAATAGTAATATTTGTTGATTGTGGACTCACTCCTCTTATCCTAATTCCAGTATAACCTATTCCAGCACCTGCATCAGATGTTGTAACAACAGATGGTAAAAAATTTAATAAAATTGGAAGATCTTGTCCAAGATTTTTAGATTTTAAATCCTGTTTATCAACATTTGTAAAACTGATTGGTGATGAAAATTTAGCACGAATGCCTTTAACAATGACCTCATCTAAGTCTTGTCTTGTTGTTTGTAGCGTATCATTAATAATTTCTTGT
Source organism: uncultured Bacteroidota bacterium (assembly GCA_902546095.1). Taxonomy (GTDB): domain Bacteria; phylum Bacteroidota; class Bacteroidia; order Flavobacteriales; family Flavobacteriaceae; genus Eutrophosalina. Next base: position 13,470 of record CACCIQ010000010.1, on the reverse strand, counting down.
GAACTAATAACATTAGAAATAAGAAACACCGCTAATAAAAATTTTTTCATAATTATAATATTAACGGGGTAAAAAGTTAAGTGAGTGTCATTTTCCTTACAAAAATTACTTTGTCAGGTTCAATGGGTATAATCTCAGCCTTAGCACCCCAAATTTGTTCAAAGCTAAAAAAAAAAGGGCACAAGGCCCTTTTTTTTGAGTTAATTTATACTAGAAAGAATATTTTAAACCAACAGAGATATTTCTTCCAATATCGTGTAGATTTAAATTTTTCAGTCTTGATAAATGATCAACATATTCCTTATCAAATAGATTGGAAACTGACCAGAATAGATTTAAATCGTTGTTGGCCATGTTTAACATATAAGATCCTGAAATATCAACAAGACTGTAAGATTCAGTTGTAGTTTCAAAATCTGCTACATCATTTTGATTTGCTTTCGAGAGCAATCCAATTTCATAACTACCAGCCTGATCAAAGTCTAAATCAAAATCTAATTTAAATGTAAGTGGAGAAATGAATGGTAAATACCCACCGTCTCTTACTTTACCAGAAAGATACTCAATAGATGTGTTGTATGTTAACCAGTCTGCATTAGTTTTTCCTGAAATTGTGACTTCAAGTCCAAAAAGATTTGCATCTTCTTGTACATAATTATACAATGGCATACCCTCCATCTCTTTACCAGATGGTTTAATATATATGTAATTATCTAAAGAATTGTAGAATACATCTACACCAAATGTAGTTTTTTCAGAAAAAGTATTAAATGCAAAGTCAACTTGATTACTTTTTTCAACACCTAAATTCTCATCTCCCATATCATATCTTGCAACACCATGATGAACTCCATCGGCAAAAAGCTCAGATAAATTTGGGGCTCTATAACCAGTAGAAAAATTTAATCTATAGTTTGAAGAACTTCCAAGGTTTTTCTTAATCCCAATTGATGAAGTAAAACTTGAATATGATTTTTCAAAATCAGAATTTGTATGATGATCATGAGCGTGAATATCTCTTTGATCACCTCTAAAACCAACCATCAAATCCAAATTGTCCAGGTGAACATGAGAAATACCATAAAAACCTAAGTCTTTTTTCTCAGCATCAGGTATTAATTCTTCTTCTCCAAAATTTAAATTTTCTTGATTTAAAATACTTCCTCCAAGAATGAACTCAAATTTATCAGTCTTAGGGAAAATATATTTGAAATCTAAAGATGTTGTCTGGAGCTGCATATCAATATGAGCTCCCCCTTCATGATCATCATGATCATCATGATCATCATCATCACCATCATCGTGATCATCGTCATGATCATCATGACCTTCTTCATCATGATGACCAAACTCTTTTCTTAAATTATCAGAAAGTCCTAATGTCACTTGTAACTCTGACTTATTGTTAAATTTTAAAGAGTTTTTCCAACTGATAATGGTATTTTCTAATTCCTGATAGCTTTCTTCCTCCTCTTCATGTTCTTCATCGTGATCATCATCTCCATCATCATGATCATCATCTCCATCATCGTGATCATCATGTTCTTCCTCTTCGTGAGGTATTCCTAATTTAGTGGCTGTGTGGTTAAATCTTAAATCCGATTCAAAACCATTAGATTCAAAACCAACACCAAACTTGAAATCTTCCATTTCAGTCCATGTATTTTCTACAACACCATCTGTATTTTCATAATCTCCATTATCAATTATGCTTGCTCTAGCAAGAATACTGAATTTATTAATCTTCGTATTTAAGCCAACAGATGTATTGATTCCTGAATAATTTGCATTATACAAACTTTCAATGTTAACTTTTAAACCATTTTCTGAAAGATATTTCTCAGGTGCAATGTATAAAACACCTCCAATAGCATCACTTCCATAAAGTACAGACATCGGACCTTTTATAACTTCGATACTGGAAATACCTGATGTATGGATTTCTAAGCCGTGTTCATCTCCCCACTGCATATTTTCAAACCTGATTCCTTGATAAACAGTTACAACTCGATTTCCACTTAAACCTCTAATAATTGGTTTTTGTATCCCAGGACCTGTAGTTATGAATGACACACCTGGAACATTATAAAGTGCTTTAGGAATAGATTGACTTTTCAAAAAGCTTAAATCTCCTAAATTGACTTTATCAACACTAATTACATTATTTTCAAGAGATTCATTAAATGGTGTTGATACAACTACCCCCTCTAGTGATACTGGTACAATTGTATCATTTGTAGCCTCTTGTGAATGTATTTGGTTTATATTTAGGATAAATAATAATCCTAAAATTATACTGTATATTTTTTTCATTTTTAATTATTTACGTTAATTGATTTTAATTTTTGTTTAGATAAAATCATATGCTGGGCGGCCCACGTAAATAAATTAAATATTGTTTAGAAAATTTAAGATTTATATTTTCAAATAAAATTTTTGAGTTATAAGATGCAATTATAAATATGGATGCAAATGAAATGAGAAAATGATTTAGTGGATTACTTAAGATCAAGCATAATACACAATCCTCCTCCATTTCATTTATTCCATTTTGAAAATGCTCATGATGAGTATGATCATGTTCATGAGAATGCACGAATATATGCGATACATGAGCTATATAGGGAATAAATACCGAAAAAATAAAAAGGGAAATGATTAGTTTTTTTGACATTCTATCTGAAAATCATTGCAAATTTAGCAAATTGTTCACTAATTCAATTGCCTTTTGCTTTCTTTTTTGAAATGAACCTGAGACTGTAAAATAATTTTTACTATTCATTTCAAGTGCCATTTTGAATGAATTAAAAAAGATATCTCTTTCATTTGGTCTATCTCTTAAATCATCTTTTACCCATGGAATATCAATATCCATTAACAGATATAAATCATAATAATTAAGCTTAGAGTATTTATCTAGCAAAGGATCACAATAATTATTAAAATACAATTTTGAATATGTAGCAGTGGTCAATAAATCAGTGTCACAGAATACTATTTTATCAGTTTTTTTTGAGATTATATTTTCATTATTTATCTGTCCTTTTGCAATGGGCATAATATCATCTAATTCACAAATCTTTTGATACTTATCCCATTTTTCTTGTAAATAATGTCTTGCATATTCATCAACATAATAAGTATTGTAGTGAAGTGCTAATTCTTTAGCTAATGAGGATTTTCCTGTAGACTCAGGCCCAAATAAAACAACTTTTAAGCAATTTGATTTTTCCTGTTGTAAATACTTTTCCATTTGTAGTATCCTGCAATAGCAATAAAGGTAAAAATAAAGTATTGAAAACTTGTGAAAGCTAGTCCTTTATAAAGGTAAAGAGGAACTGAAATAATATCTCCAATTATCCAATAAATCCAACTTTCAATTTTTCGTTTGGCCATCAACCACATTCCAACAAAAAATATTGAGGTTGTAAGAATATCAACATAGGAGACTACTCCACTCCACTTATCAAAGTAAGTATACATTAATGAAACAAATAAACAGGATAGAACTGCAATCAATAACATAATTTTTTTATCAGAAATATTGAGCTTAGTTATAGGTGTATATTCATTATTGTTTTTTCGAGTCCAATAATACCAGCCATATATACTTACTACAAAATAGTATGCATTTATAACCATATCTCCCAAAAGCTCCCACTTGAACAACAAATAGACAAAAATAGAGGTGTTCACTAAACCAGTAGGAAAAACCAATACATTATTATTTTTTGAGAACCAAACAGAAAAAAAACCAAAAATGACCGCGAAAATTTCTAGACCCACATCAAGCTGTGAATAGGTAGAATATTGTTGAAATAAGTAATTAATTATATCATTCATTGGATTCAACTATTGAACAAATGTAATCTGACTCTGTAATATTAAATGACTCAAAAAAATGTTTTTTATTTAATTTTTCTACTTTGATTATTGAATGAGATAAGTTATCAGAAATTGATTGAATTTTAATTTCATCTTTAAAGTCCAAACCAGGTTTTCTATGCACCTTATATGTTGCCTCTTTTATACACCAAACTAAAGTCAATTCTTTAATTGAATTAGGATCTATCAAATCTCTTTCTTCAGAATTTATGAACTTTTTGGAAATATTTAAAATTTTGTCTCTAAGCTCTTGTATGTCAATACCTACAGGTTTTGGAGAAATGGCAATAGAGCTAAATCCTTTAGTATGGCTTATTGAAATATTTTTTTCATTTTTAAGAAAAGGTATTCCTTCAGGGCTGTAATGTAGGCTATCTAAACTAATTCCATTTAATTGAATTAATTTTCTAACTGCCAAAAACTGCTTTTTCATTTCATCAGATCTCAACTTATCTAGCCTTTGCTTACAGTTTTTAGTTAAACTTAGGTTTGATAAAAAAAAATCCAATGACTCTTCAATGCTCCAGATTGATAAAGAGATGTTGTTGGAAATTGATTTTTGGACTATAACTGGCATTATAAGTCCTAAAGATATAAATTATGAGATTAGGCTTCAGGTATAATTGATACAAAAGATTTGTCATCTTTTTTCTTTGTAAACTTTACAATTCCATCAACTTTTGCATGTAAAGTATGATCTTTTCCTAAATAAACATTATCACCAGGCTTATGCTTAGTTCCTCTTTGTCGAACAATAATATTACCAGCTATTGCTCTTTGACCTCCAAAGATTTTAACCCCTAATCGTTTCGATTCTGACTCTCTACCGTTTTTTGAACTACCTACTCCTTTTTTATGTGCCATTTTGTTTTACTTTTTAGATTTAGCTTTTGGTGCAGCTTTTTTAGTTTTTGAGGATTTGTCCTCAGCTGATTTTTTTGCTGGCTTCGCTTTCACAGCCTTTTCTGAAACTTTTTCAACGATAATTTCAGTTAATGCTTGACGATGTCCATTTTTAACTTTATATCCTTTTCTTCTTTTCTTCTTAAATACAATTACTTTATCATCCTTTAAATGCTTTAAAACTTTGGCTTCCACTGTTGCATCCTTTACAGTTGGCTTTCCAACTACTACTTTAGAACCATTGTCTAATAATAAGACGTTATCAAAGGTTACCTTATCCCCCTCTTTTGCATCTAATCTATTGACAAATAACTTTGTATCCTTTTCAACCTTAAACTGTTTTCCAGAAATCTCTACAATAGCATTCATAATTTTTGTACTATAAAATTGATAAAGTATCAATAATTGCGGGGCAAATATACAGATTTATAATTATTTTCAAATGTTATAAATAAATAACATTTTATCTCATATAAAGTAATTAATTTAAAGAGTAGTTATATTTTGATCTTTAAATGTTACAATTAATTATTAATTTCACGTTCCTATGAAAAATTTGATAAATATCTTTTTAACTCTATTAACTATATCTACGTATTCACAATCCGTTGATTTTGAAAAACACACCCTGGAAAATGGGCTTGATGTAATTTTACATCAAGATAATAGTGCTCCAGTTGTAGTAACCTCAGTTATGTATCATGTAGGTGCAAAAGATGAGGACGCAGACAAAACTGGTTTTGCTCATTTTTTTGAGCATTTACTTTTTGAAGGAACAAAAAATATTGATGGTGGATATGGTGGTTGGAATCAGATTATAAATTCAAATGGCGGAACATTTAATGCTAATACCACTGCAGATAGAACATATTATTATGAAATATTCCCATCAAATAAGCTTGAAATTGGTCTTTGGCTTGAATCTGAGCGAATGCTGCACCCAGTTGTCAGCCAAAAAGGAATAAATACTCAAAACGAGGTTGTTAAAGAAGAAAAAAGACTTGGAGAAAATCAACCATATGGAAAATTAATTGAGGTTGTTTCTGAAAATTTATTCGAAGTGCATCCATATAAAGGAACTGTTATTGGGAAAATGGAACACTTAGATGCCGCAACCGAAGAAGACTACAAAAAATTTAATAAAAAATTTCATGTACCTAACAATGCAGTATTAGTTGTTGCCGGTGATATTGAGGTTGACAAAACATTGGAATTGGTGAAAAAATATTTTGGTGACATTCCTAGGGGAAAAGATGTTGAAAGAAACTTCCCTAAAGAAAAACCAATAACCGAAAGTAAAAGAGTAAAGGCTTATGATAAAAATATACAAATTCCTGCATATGTTCTTGCTTACAGGACTCCACCCCAAAATGAGAGAGACTCGTGGGTATTAAATATGATTTCTACATATTTAAGCGATGGAGAAAGTTCTAAATTGTTTAAAAAAATTGTTGATGAAAAGAAAATGGCATTGGCAGTACAGGCAATAAATTTGTCTCAGGAAGATTATGGAATTTATATTGTTTTTAGTTTGCCAATGGGGGAAAAGACATTTGATGAAATGAATAAAGAAATTGATGAGGAGATTTATAAAATCCAAAATGAACTAATAAGTGAAAGAGATTTCGAAAAGATTAGAAATAAGATTGAAAGCCAATTTGTAAGTTCAAATGCATCTTTCGAAGGAATTGCTAGTTCATTAGCAACATATCATATGCTTTATGATGATGTTAATTTAATTAATGATCAAATTGATATCTACATGTCAATTACAAGAGAAGAAATGAGAGATGTTGCAAATAAATATCTTAATACAAACCAAAGAATTGAAGTTGAATATCTACCTAATGAAAAATAAAATGAGAAATATTATATACACAATTAGTTTTTTTATTTGTCTATTTTCTTACTCACAATTTGACAGATCCAAAGTCCCTTCATCTGGGCCAGCACCAGAAATCAACTTAGGAGAACCAGTAGAGTATGAACTTAAAAATGGTTTAAAAATAATACTTGTACAAAATAGTAAGCTACCTAGAGTTTTCTTTAACCTATTTATTGACAGTCAACCTATTTTTGAAGGAGAAAAGGCAGGTATATTATCAATAACATCATCTTTATTGGGAAAGGGTACAAAAAATGTATCAAAAGATAAATTTTTAGATGAGATTGACTTTATGGGAGCTAACTTAAATTTAAGTGCCACAGGAGCATTTGGATCTTCACTTTCAAAATTTTTCCCAAAGTTACTAGAAATGGCTTCGGACGGATTATTTAATCCTGTTTTTGATAATGAGGAATTTATTAAGTCAAAGGAAAGATTAATTGAGGGGATAAAATCCGATGAAAATAGTGTACCAGCTGCTGCACGAAGGGTTGGTAATATACTAGCATATGGTAAAAACCATCCAAGAAGCGAATATGCAACGGAAAAATCTATAAATAATATTGAATTTGGTGATATTGAAAAGTTTTTTAGATTAAACTTTAAACCCAATAACTCTTACATGGTTGTTGTTGGTGACTTTGATGTTGATACCACAATTAAACAAATTGAAATACTATTTAAAAAATGGAAAAGGGGTAAAATCTCTTATTCCGAATTTTCATCAAATCCACCTACTAAAACAGCTATTCATTTTATTGACATGCCAAATGCAATACAGTCTGAAATATCATTTCAAAATCTTATAAATCTTAAGAAGAATAATCCTGATTATTTTTCTCTACTTATTACGAATAAAATACTAGGAGGAGGTGCTGAGAATAGATTAGAGCAACAAATTAGAGAAAATAAAGGGTATACATATGTAGCAAGATCTACATTTGGAACTAGTAAATATTTAGACAGTAGATTTAGAGCCTTTACCAGTACTCGTGAACAAGTTACTGACAGCGCTATTATTGAAATCTTAAGTGAAATAAAAAAAATTAAAAACTTTGATGTTGAACTCAAAGAATTAGAAGATGTAAAAGCAAAATATTTTGGAGACTTTGTACTTGCAACTGAGAGTCCATCAACTATAGCAAATTATGCAGTTCAAATAAAAACAGAAAACTTAGATAAAGATTTTTATAAAAATTATTTATCTAAAATTAACTCAATCTCAATTGAGCAGGTAAGAAATACAGCAAATAAATACTTTGATCTAGATAATGGTCAGATAATAGTTGCAGGAAAAGGTTCTGCTCTTTCTGATAAACTTGAAAATATTGAGTTTGATGGAAAAAAATTACAGGTATATTACTATGATAAATATGGTAATTCAATAGATAAACCTGTATTTAAAAAAGAAATTAGCGATGATATAACAGTCAAAGGTATTTTTGACAAACACATTGAATCAATTGGAGGGGCTGAAAAATTAAATTCAGTTAAATCGATAACTATCACTGCAGCTGTTACTATCCCTGGAGCACCGTTTAAGCCAAGTGCCATCATTAAAGAAAAATATCCAAATAAATCATCAATGGAAATGTCAGTACCTGGCATGGGAACTTTGATGTCTCAGAAATTCAATGGAGAAGACGGATACATAGAGCAAATGGGTCAAAAAATCCCATACGAAGATGATCAGAAAAATGCTGAAAAAGAAAAATTAGGATTGTTTGAAGAAACTTATATGGACCCATCAGAAATGGAAATTGTTAGCCTCTCACCTGTTGATGGGAAAGATGTTTACAAAATCAAAGTTAAAGATGATTCATTTAGGTTTTATGATGCAGAGACAGGACTTTTAGTCATGACAGAAGAAACTACTTCTGCAATGGGAAATGAAATAATTACAGTGACTAAATTTTCTGATTATAAAGAAGTTGATGGAATCAAATTTGCCTTTAAGACTGAAATAGTAACTGGTCCACAGACAATTGTAATTGAAGCAGATCAGGTAATTGTCAATGAAGAAATTGATGATGACTTTTTTAATTAGTCTTTTTTTTGTTTACCATATAAACCCCAATTAATATTATTGCTGCTGCAAAATATTGCATTATCGTTAATACTTCTCCATCCAATAGTGCCCAAAAAATTGCTACAATCGGCATTGTATATGTTACTGCTGAGGCGAATAGTGGTGAAGCTATTTTAACGAACTTGTTAAATAAAGTCTGAGCTAATGCACTACTGAACACACCTAGTATAAAAACAAATAAAATTGAAGTTGTAACTTTTGAATCATAAAAATCTAATGAACCAAAGTCAGAGAAAATTAATACCAAAAGTGCTGGAGGGGATATGGATAAAAATATTCCAGCTGTTACAGCCTCAGGTGGTATTTCCGTAAGGTATTTTTTTATTAAGTTGACTGATGCAGCATATCCAACAGTCGTCATAAAGACAAAAAATGAATAAAAAATGTTTGTATCTGAGTTAGTTTCTTTTGCCTCATAAAGCAATAATATTGATCCTGCCAGTCCAACAAATAACCCTAACAATTGCTTGGTCGTGAATGTTAGACTGAAAAAAATAATTCCAATAATCAACGTATTTATAGGTGTTACTGTTGTAATTATTGATGCTAATCCACTTTCAATTTCTGTTTGACCATAACTAATTAAGTATACAGGAAAAAACGTTCCAAAATAAGCTGTAATAATTATCCATTTCCAACTTTTCTTAGGTATTTTTTTTAAAGAGTTGAATGAATAAATAGCTATAGCAGTTGCTGCAAATATCATCCTTAGACTTGCCAACTGAAATGGAGTCAAGCCAACTAAACCCTTTTTTATAAGAATAAAAGAACTACCCCAGATTATCGATAAAACAGCTAAATACAACCATCTCTTATTGTTTTCACTTACTTGACCAATCAAAACTTTCTATGATTTTTTTTATATCGTTGCGAATATAATGTATGTAAGGCAATAATGAATCATAATTTGGTTTTGAATCAAATAATAAACTTGCTGATAAAAAATTTTGCGTTGAGTCAGTAATAAAAAATTGAATATTTGAGGGTGATTCACCAACAAAAAAATAAACTTTAGAAAACACATCCTTGTATGGATTTGAAAATTCACTTGTTAAAATTTGATCAGCAAATTCAGAATTATTAAAAACTTTTTCATCAAATTTTTTAGAAATAATTTCCATATTATTTTCAACTATTATACTACTGACATAAATTTTTGCATTTAGTTCATTATACTCAATTTCATAATTACAATCAGGTTTAGAAATGATATTTGTTAAGTCATTTACTTTAAAATTATGATTGCAAGATTCTAAAATTTTATAACTAGGTAAAGAGAATTCTGGAGCAAAAAACCCTCTTTGCTTTGGGAGATTAGTACTATCACAAGATATTATAATTACAAATAAAAATAAGAGTCTAAAAACCAATAAATTTTCAATTAAAAAGGGAGATCGTCAACTTGATTTTGAGTGTCATCGCTAGTTGTCTGCGTCTGAGAATTTTCAGAATTAATAGGGCTCATTGGAGCGTCAGCATCAGATTTATTATTTAAAAAATTAAATTCATTAACATGAACTTCGGTTGAATATCTTTGAATTCCATCCTCACCTTGCCACTTTCTGGTTTTCAATTTTCCTTCAACATATACCTTATCGCCTTTTTTTAAATATTTGTTGCAAATTTCAGCAGCCTTATTTCTAACAACAATATTGTGCCATTCAGTATTCATAACCTTCTCACCTGTTTGTTTGTTTGTATAATTTTCGTTAGTTGCAATTGGAAATCTTCCAATGCAACCACCATCTTCAAAGTGATGCATTTTTATGTCATCACCTAAATTTCCAATTAACATAACTTTATTTAATGATCCACTCATAATTATAAATATAACTAAAAAAAAAGTCAGACAAGCTCAGAAATAAATTTATTTAGTGGCCTTGGGAAAGGGTAATTAATCAAAGAGTTGATATCAACCAAATCATCAATTTTATTATTAGCTCTAAAAACAAAAAAAGCAATATGTAGAAGCTGATGAGACAACTTATGATTGATTCTTTTAACTGATAAAAGATCTGTAAAATCTAGGTCAAGCTCTTTTGAAATATGTTTGGCTGATGTCTGTGTTTCAGTCTCAATTAATGGGAACTCATATAAATTTTTCCAAATTCCACTACCATCTCTCTTTTTAATCTGAGTTTTATTATCATCCGTTACCACAACAACATAATTTAAATAACGTTCCTTTACTTTAATTTTTTTCTTTTTTGTTGGATAATTTTCTACACTATTTGAATTATAGGCCTTGCAATCAATTGAGAAAAGACAACTTTTACAATCGAATTTTTTTGGCTTGCAAATCATAGATCCGTAATCCATTAATGCTTGATTAAAGTCTCCTGGATTTACATCTTTAATCAACCTAAAACCTAATTTTTTAAAATATTTTTTTGTTTTAATTGATTCGATTGGCAAATCAATTTTATGCATTCTTGACAGAAATCTTAAAACATTTCCATCAACAACTGGCTGCAATTCATTATTACAAATGGAACTTATTGCAGAAGCTGTGTAGTCTCCAATTCCAGGTAATAGAATTAGTTGGTCATATTTAGAGGGAAACACTCCATTATAACTATTCAAGATAATTTTTGCTGTCTTTAACATATTAATAGCTCTTGAGTAATAACCCAATCCTTCCCAAATTTTCATTAGATCACTATCTGAGCTATTTGCAAGTTTCTTAACATCAGGATACTTCTCTAAAAACCTATTGTAGTATTTAGTTCCAAATTCAATTCTTGTTTGTTGCAAGATAATTTCAGAGACCCAGATTTTATATGGATTTTTAGTTTTCCTCCATGGTAAATCTCTTTTATTTTGCCTGTACCAATCAATAAGTTTATTTGAAAAAGACGCTGACATTACAAATTTGTATAGTTAAAAATAATGAATATTACAATAGTTTTTTTATCATATAAATTTATATATTCGCAACCAAATATTAAACTATTAAAAATGACTAAAGCAGAAATAGTAAATAAAATTTCCTCAAATTTAGGATTAGAAAAAAATGAAGTATTAGCAACTATTGAAAATTTTATGGATGAAGTAAAAAATTCTTTGAGTGAAGGTGAGAATGTATATCTAAGAGGGTTTGGAAGTTTTATTGTAAAGAAAAGAGCTGAGAAAACCGGAAGAAATATTCTTAAAAATACAACAATTAAGATACCTGCTCATTCCATTCCGGCTTTTAAACCTGCTAAAGTCTTTGTTGAGGATGTAAAAAACAACAACTAAAAAAAAATATATGCCAAGCGGTAAAAAAAGAAAAAGACATAAAGTTTCTACTCACAAGAGAAAAAAAAGAAGTAGAGCTAATAGACATAAAAAAAAGTAATATAAATTATTTTTTAATTAAGTTCATTGAAATAGAAGATTTTAAATCTTCGACTGAAATAAATTAAGTTTAATCAAAACAAATTAATTGTGAATAAAGAAATTGTTATTCGATCAATTAATTCAGCAGTTGATTTTGCAGTCTTACATGATGGAAAGCTTATTGAATTACACAAAGAAAAGGATAATAATAAATTTAATGTAGGTGATATTTTTATTGCTAAAGTGAAAAAAACCATCACCGGTTTAAATGCAGCATTTGTAAATGTTGGTTATGAAAAAGATGCTTTTCTACACTATCATGATTTAGGACCTAAAATAAAAACACTTATGAAGTTTATGAAACTTGTAAGTGAAGGCAAAATCACTAACTATTCACTTGAAAAACTAAACTTTGAAAAAGAAATTGACAAACAAGGTAAAATTGATAATGTATTTTCTCCAAACGATACCATTCTTACCCAAATTATAAAAGAGCCTATTTCAACTAAGGGACCTAGAATTAGTTCAGAACTTTCCTTCGCAGGAAGATTTTTAGTTTTAATCCCTTTATCTAATCGAATCTCAGTTTCACAGAAAATTAAAAGTAAAAAGGAACGTGACAGATTAAAAAAACTCATTGAAGAATTTAGGCCAAAAGGTTTTGGAGTAATCATAAGAACAGTTGCTCAAGGAAAAAAAGTTGCTGAATTAGAAAAAGATTTACAAAGTTTATATAACCAATGGTTATCACTTTGTAGTAAAATAAACGGAGCAAAACCTCCCTCTAGAATACATAGTGAATTAAATAGATCCTCTTCAATATTAAGGGATTTATTTGATGATCAATTTAAGGGTGTTTATTGTAACGATAAAAATCTTTGTTATGAATTAAAAGATTATATCCTGCAAATAGCTCCAAAGAAGAAGTCTATAGTTAAATATTACAAATCAGACAAACCTATTTTTGAACATTTCAAAATCGAAAGACAGATTAAATCTGCCTTTGGAAGGACTGTATCAATGAGTAAAGGTGCATATTTAATTATAGAACACACTGAAGCTCTTCATGTTATTGACGTAAATAGTGGAAATCGATCAAATAAAAGTGAAAATCAAGAACAGACTGCTCTTGAAGTGAACTTGATTGCTGCTAGTGAAATAGCTAGGCAATTAAGGTTAAGAGATATGGGCGGAATAGTTGTAATTGATTTTATCGATATGCTGAAACATGAAAACAGAAGAAAACTTTTTAACCATTTCAAGTCAGAAATGGAATCTGATAGAGCTAAGCACAAAATTCTTCCACCTAGTAAAATAGGTTTGATTCAAATGACAAGACAGAGAGTAAGACCAGAAATGAATATAGTTACACGAGAGGATAACCCAA
>CACCIQ010000009.1 GCA_902546095.1 uncultured Bacteroidota bacterium | reverse complement strand
CCTCTTCAACAACAATAAAAATCATTGCACCAGCAGCGAATGATAATGCATATGGTAATATTGGCCAAACAAGAATTACTAATGCAGCACCAATGACTGCAAAGATTGGTTCTACTATAGCTGATAGCTGTCCCCATATCCAGGATTTAGTTCTGCTAAAACCTGCTCTTCTCACAGGCATAGATACGGCAAAACCTTCAGGAAAATTTTGAATTCCTATACCAATTCCTAATGCAACAGCAGCTCCGAGTGTATATACATTAGCAAATTCTGGAATAACTAAAGCGCCAAAAGCAACTCCAACTGCTAATCCTTCTGGAATATTATGAATAGCAATAGCTAATACGAGTAAAGAAGTTTTTTTGAGATCAGTCTTGGGCCCCTCTGCTTCTTTCATTTTTCCAAAAATATGCAAGTGTGGGATTGCCTTATCTAATATGAACATGAAAAGAGCCCCAATGAAAAAACCAATTGCTGGAGGTAAAAATGATGGCAGAGTTGATTGTCCTAACTCATTCTGAACCTCAACTGCATCAATAGCTGGTGCTATTAATGACCAAAAACTTGCAGCAATCATTACACCACCAGTAAATCCTAAAGCCATATCAAGAACTTTTCTATTTGAGCCCTTGAATAAAAAAACAAGAGCAGCTCCAATAGCTGTCATGATCCATGTAAATAGACCAGCATAAAGTGCTTGTAATATTGGACTGGTTTGAGATTGAAAAAATTCTAATATAGAATTCATTATTTAGTTAATTAAAACAACCTGTTTTAAAGTTCACACATCAAAGATATGAATTAAAAATCTCTTGAAATAAGTTTATTACAAATCTGTATTAACTCACTTTTTTTATCATTTACAATGTTCAAATTTTCTAATGAATTAATTGCTTTTGTTGAATAATTTTTAACTAAATCTTTTGTCTTTACATCAACGTTAGCATGTTTGAATAAGTCAAATACTTTTTGAATTTTAGAACCATCATCACTATTTGAATCATTATATAACTGATCTAAAGTTAGAGAATCATCTTCATCAGAAATTTCTTTAAAAACATGGTACATTACCGTTTTTTTTCTCTTGATAATATCTCCACCAATTTTTTTTCCTATTAAATTTTGATCACCAAATAAGTCTAAGTAATCATCTTGTATTTGAAATGCTAATCCTAAATTTATACCAATATCGTACAATGATTCTAAATCAGTTTCATTGACATCATTTATAATACCTCCCATTTTTAGAGAAGAACCAAGGAGAACAGCCGTCTTATATTTTATCATTTGAATATAATCTGAAAATTTTAATTCATTTTCTTTTTCAAATTCAAGGTCTAACTGTTGTCCCTCACATATTTTTAAAGCAGTATCATTAAAAATCTCAATGAGTTTTTTTTGAATTTTTGCTTCATAATTTTCCAAACATTTATAAGCCAGTATTTGCATGGCATCACCAGAAAGTATTGCCTGATTTACATTCCATTTTAAATGTACTGTTTCATTACCTCTTCTAATTTTTGAAGAGTCCATTATATCATCATGAATTAAAGTAAAATTGTGAAAAAGCTCATTTGCAAGTGCTGCTGATAATGCATAATCAGTATCGTCATTATATAATCTACTTGATATCATAGTTAATATTGGACGAACTCGTTTTGATGGTAGTTTTAAGAAGTATTTGATAGGTTCATATACTGAGTTATCATTTAAGTCATTAATAAAATTATCAATGTAACTATTAAATAGATTTTTGTGATCTTTAAAACCTTTCATTATATAAATGCTAAAATACATTATATAAATATTAAAAGGTAAATTAGAGGTTTAGAAACTTAAGAAAGTTATATAGTTTTATAGTTTCTTTTAGATATTTGTAATTATGTACAGAACTAATAATTGTGGAGAGCTTAAAATTTCAGATGTTGGAAAAACTGTAACTCTTGCAGGTTGGGTTCAAAAAATAAGGAATAAAGGTTTTTTAATTTGGATTGATCTCAGAGACAGATATGGCATAACTCAGCTTATCATAAATTCTGAAAAAAGTTCAAAAAAAGTTATTGATTCTGTAAAAGATATTGGAAGAGAATTTGTAATTCAAGTTGAAGGAGAAGTAATTAAAAGAGAAGCAATAAATAAGAATATCCCAACTGGTGAAATTGAGATATTAGTTACAGAAATAAATATTTTAAATTCATCCAAGGTACCCCCTTTTACAATTGAAAATGAAACTGATGGAGGTGAGGAATTAAGAATGAAGTATAGGTATCTAGACCTAAGAAGACCAGCTTTAAAAGACAACATTATTTTTAGGAATGAATTAACTTTTCAAGTGCGTAAGTACTTAAAAGAGGAGGGATTTATTGATATTGAAACTCCCTATTTAATCAAATCAACACCTGAGGGAGCAAGAGATTTTGTAGTTCCTTCTAGAATAAATCCTGGAGAATTTTATGCACTTCCACAATCACCTCAAACATTTAAACAGTTGCTTATGGTATCTGGATTTGATAAATATGTTCAAATTGTAAAATGTTTTAGGGATGAGGATCTTAGAGCTGATAGGCAACCAGAATTTACTCAAATTGATTGTGAAATGTCATTTGTCAATCAAGAGGATATCCTAAATACTTTTGAAGGATTAGTCAAAAATTTATTTAAAGTTTGTATCGGAGCATCTTTGGAAAAATTTGATCGTATATCCTACGCTGATGCAATGGAACTTTATGGGTCTGACAAGCCAGATACACGATTTGGAATGAAGTTTTTAAACCTTTCAGAAAAAGCTAAGGGAAGTGGTTTTAAAATTTTTGATTCAAGTGAATCTATTTATGCATTTACTATTGAAAATGGTGAATCTTTTTCAAGAAAAGATATTGATTATTATACAGACTGGGTTAAAAGACCTCAAATTGGTGCTCTTGGTTTGATTTGGATAAAGCACAATCAAGATGGGTCAGTCAAATCTTCAGTTGATAAATTCTTTAATGAAAAACAATTAAAATCAATGACAGGCTCGAAAGCTGGAGATCTAACATTTATAATATCTGGTGATAAGAAAAAGACACTTACTCAACTTGGGAGTTTGAGAATACATGTTGGCGAAAAACTAGGGCTTAGAGATAAAAATAAATTTAATGCATTATGGGTTACTGACTTTCCTATGTTCGAATGGGATGAAGAAGCTAAAAGATATCATGCAATGCATCATCCATTTACATCACCAGTTAAAAATACAATTGGGGAGGATCCAGGATCAACTCTAGCTAATGCTTATGACCTTGTTATAAATGGAAATGAAATTGGTGGTGGATCAATAAGAATTCATGATCAAAAACTACAAGAGGAAGTTTTCTCTATTTTAGGGTTTTCTAAAAAAGAGGCGTTTGATCAATTTGGATTTTTACTAGAAGCTTTTACTTATGGTGCACCTCCGCATGGCGGTATTGCATTTGGATTAGACAGATTAGCTGCTGTGATGAAAGGTGAAGAATCAATCAGAGACTATATAGCATTTCCAAAAAACAATAGTGGACGAGATGTTATGATTGACAGCCCATCAATTATTGATAAAGACCAATTGGATGATTTAAATATTAAAATCAAATAATTTGTTTCTACGAATTTTACTATACATTATTTTTATTCTGGATTTGGCTCTACTGTTTTTCGGATTGTATAAAAAAAATACAGATATCGAACTTGGTGAAAAATTAATTGGAAGTAGTGTTCTTGCTTTCTGTTTTATTTTCTTACCTATCTTTCTTTACTACCGCTACAGTAAGAGAAATTTAGAGGATTATATTTATAAAGACTAAGTTTTTTTCAGTTTCCTTTTTTTAATAAAAAAGGCATCAATTAGTAATTTACACTCATTAGATAAAACTCCATAAGAAACTTTTGTTTTAGGATGTAATGTTGTATTAAATTTTCTGTATCCTCTGTGAGGATCACTAGCTCCAAAAACCAGTCTTGATAATTGTGCCCAATACATAGCACCAGCACACATTTGGCACGGCTCCAATGTAACATATAATGTACAATCATTTAAATATTTACCTCCTAAATAATTAGCTGCTGATGTTATAGCTTGCATTTCAGCGTGAGCAGTTACATCATTTAGCATTTCTGTTAAATTATGAGCTCTAGCAATAATTTTATCATTTGAAACAATTACAGCACCAACAGGAACTTCATCTTTTTCAAAAGCCGTTTTGGCTTCAGCAAGGGCTTTGGACATATAGAAAATATCTTTTTCTTTCTGGTTCATTAACTTAATTTTTTATACCATTCAAGTGCTAATCCGTCGGTTAAACTAGCAATAAAACAACTAACATCTAAGAGACTTGAATATAAATCTGTATCTCTGTTTAAATATTCCTTTGGAATACATTCCAAAGCTAATTCATCAAATGCACTTACTTTGTCATTTCTCCAATTTATAACTGAATTTGTAAACGTCTTCAAAAGGAAATTTAAAACCTTATATCCTGTGAGTTCTTTTTCAATCACCTCTTTAGACTTATAGACTTTTTCAATACTAATCTCAATTATTCCATCCATTTGTGCTTTAAATTTACTTATGGACATTAAAGATTTATCGAATGTTCCATCCAATATTTTTTCTTCATTTTCAATAAATATTTTTACTGCTTCATTAATTAATGTGTTAATTGCTAATGCTCTCAAGTATGCAATTCTTTGAGACTTCAATCCCATTTTTGAATATTTTTCTTTATCAATTGTATCCTTAACAAGCTTAACTAAATATTCAAGAGCAAATTCTTCAGGAATCCAATCCAGATTTATTCCATCCTCAAAATCAATTAATGTGTAACAAATATCATCAGCCGCTTCAACTAAAAAAGCTAAAGGATGTCTATTGTAATTTGAGTCACCGATTTTTAAATTTAGTTCCTCAGCAACTTCATCAAAAAAGATATGTTGGTTAGAAAAGAAACCATATTTTTTATCCTTAATATTCTTTGTTGGTTTGTATGGAAGTGAGGCTTTTGGGTATTTTGTAAATGCTCCTAGAGTTGCATAGCTTAATCTCAAACCTCCTGGTGATCCAATTTTACTTTCTGTTAATATTTTAAATCCATTGGCATTCCCCTCAAAATTACACAGGTCATGATACTGAACTTTTGTTAACTCGCTTTTATATTTTTCTCCTTCACCAATTTTAAAAAAATCTCCAATTGCTGACTCTCCACTGTGACCAAATGGTGGATTCCCAATATCGTGAGCTAAACAAGCAGCAGCTACAATACTCCCAAAATCATTTGTTTGAAATCCATGAATTTGATTTAAATATGGATACTTTTCTAAAATGTGTTTTCCAACTGTACGCCCTAAACTTCTACCAACGACAGATACTTCTAAACTGTGTGTTAATCTTGTATGGACGAAACTTGTTTTTGAAAATGGTACAACTTGTGTTTTGTCTTGAAGTGTTCTAAAAAATGATGAGAAAACAATTCTATCATAGTCAACATCAAATCCAACTCTCGTTTCATCTTGCTCTGACCTAAGTCTTTTTAAACTATCTCCATGTCTTTTTAATGATAAAAGGTTTTCCCATTTCATTAATGCAATTTAAATATTTTTGAGAATTGGAAAGATGAAAAAATAAATGTTTTATAATTTAAATTTCATCAACCTTGCAGCTGAGCTACTTTTTTCATCTTCAGAGGTTATCCAGAATGTTGTTGGATCAATAATTTTTATAGCCTCAACCTGAGTTTTCCCGATTGGGATTTCATACATATCAATTTTTTGATTTTTATTGTTTAAACTAAAATCAGAAATTATTAAAACGTAATATTCATCAAACTTGATAGTTGATGTCAGAGCTAATGTATTTGTTTCTTTATCGTAATCACCACCAGTGACTATTGAATCAGTATTTAAACTACCAATTTTTTTTGCCTGATAATTTCCTCCATTTTTTGGAAGAGAGTAGATTTCAGTAATTTTTTTTCGTTTATTTTTTGTGAATATTAACAGTTTATCCTCAAAAGAGATTAAAGCTTCAGCATCATACTCTGATCTTCTATAAATTCTCCTAAATTTTTTTTGTTCTGGATATGAAAAATTTATCACCTCAACATTTTCATTAGAAGACTTTTGAATTGGGATTTTAACAATAGATAAATTTTTTCTTGTATCATAATTATTCCCCATGTTAGCAACATATAAAAACTCTTCGTCTTTAGTTATGTCCTCCCAATCAGTATTTTTAACCCCAGCAATCTTTCGGGTCTCAACTATTTTTCCTTTTTCATCTAAATAATATAATGCTGGATCCCCTCCAGAATCATTGTGTGTAACAAATTGACCATTTATAATCTCTAATCCAGATGTTTCATCAATAATTTTTGATAAACTTATGTCTGTTGTAATTTTCTGCGAATAAGAAAATTGAAATACAATAAGTGTAAGTAGAATACTAATTCTCATTTATAATTTTTCTCCAATCTACTAATTTAAAATTTTGATTCAAACCATCATTATCATCATCTTGAGCAATAAAAAATCCCTTAGGAAATTTTTTAGTAGAAATTGAAGTTACATCAATACCATCAGTTTCAGTTGTACCATCAATAGTTTTTCCAGATATAACTCTGAAAAAAGTCTTAGCCTTT
This sequence comes from uncultured Bacteroidota bacterium, assembly GCA_902546095.1. Taxonomy (GTDB): domain Bacteria; phylum Bacteroidota; class Bacteroidia; order Flavobacteriales; family Flavobacteriaceae; genus Eutrophosalina. The sequence goes on along the minus strand of CACCIQ010000009.1, from coordinate 28,842 downwards.
AATGATTCTCTATCAATAAGTAAATAACCATTAGATCCTTGAACAGAAGAAATTAAATACCCTTTACTGTCGCCATCGTCCCTCAATGCCAAACCTTCAAAGTCAGGTTTAAAAAATTTATTTTTCTTAAATATTAATTTTCTTTCCTCATCAGTTGTTGGAAAAACATTAATTTCCCATATACCTTTTCTTTCTTGACCTATGTAAACTTTTCCTTTAGATTCATCTGCTACTATACCTTCAACTAAAGAGGAAAATCTTAATTTTCTTTCAAATTTAATTTCGGGACTTGATTCATCATTATTATAACTCCACTGCTCTACATTTCCTTTTTTATCACTTACAAATAAATATGTATTATACTTATCATCATAAAAAGTAATTCCATATACATCTTTTAAACTTGGAACTACTTCACGAACTATATTTTTTTCTAATTCTCCATTGGAATTAAAAATATAAAGATCTATACTATTGTATGTTCTATTTGTTCCGGCAACTAAGTATTTTTCTTGACTGAACTTGGATGGAATTATGTCCACATTATTTATCCTCCCAACCTCATAATCATAGAGCTTATTGCCCTCTAAGTCATATACAATTATGCCGAATTTTTTATCAGATGAAACAATTAAGCTTTTTTCTGGATTGATTAGGTTTTCTAAAACACACATATCATCTGCTGCATCATCACCAGCAAAAACTGGCTCTGTTTCTACATCAGCTTCAACTTCAATATATAACAAAGAGCCTAATAAATTAGGCTCTTGTGAATTTAAAATGCTAGTAAAAATAAAACTAGCAAAAAATAATTTTTTAAACATTAAAAATCATATTTTAAACCTACATTCCAGCTTAAATTATAATATTCAAGTTGCATAGTTTTTTCAACAGTACCTTGATAATATCTTAAAGGCTGATTTGTTAGGTTTTTCCCCTCAGCAAATATACTAAGTTTGTCAGTAATTTTGTAGTTAGCATTTACGTCCAAAAATGTTTGCTCATCATAATATCTGTCTTCATAAGCATCTCCACTCAACTCATCCAATGCTTCACTTGCATAATTCATTGATGCCCTAACAAAAAATTTATTTGCTTCATAGGCTAACGATAAGTTATACATATTATCAACTTGACCAACTAGTGGAATGTCATCTCTACCTTCAACTCTGTCTGTCGAAGAATTGGTTGAAGTATAGTTGCCCATAAAAGTGAAGTTATTCAAGAGCTTAGTTTGAAAACCAATTTCAAAACCATTCAAAGTAGCTTTTTCACCATTTCTAAGTTGACTCATTTCATAACCATCATCACCAGCATATGTATAATTATTAGTAGCAAACTTATAAATCCAGTCATCAATACTTTTATTAAAAAACCCTACAGAAAATAAACCTAATCCTTTAAAATAATATTCAGCCATAAAATCAATGTTAGTTGATAAAGAGGCTTTTAAATCAGGGTTTCCAAGTGCAAGTTCTTTATCATCAGAATTTGAATATTCGTATGGAACTAGATCATAATATGATGGTCTAGATAATGATTGAGTTAATGCAAAGTTAAAATTCAATTTATCATTTAAATCCCATTGTAAAGTTAGATTTGGAAGAACATTAGTATAACTATTATCTCCAGTTACTGATCCGATATCTGCTGGTGTCTCATCCTCTTCTTCATCAAAAACCTGACCTGTATATTCAACATTTGTACTTTCAATTCTAGCTCCAGCAATTAAAGTTAAATTATCTCCTAACTTATCTTTAATCATCGCATAAAATGCAGTTATATTTTCATCTGCATCGTAATTACCTCCTGCAAATTCATCCATAACATAGGAGTCAAAATTAGGATCACTAGGGCCTCCTAACGATAAGCTACCTAATGCTTCAGCAGTCATAAAATTTCCACTTTGATATTTTTTTCCAGGCTGGTAATCAGAAAGTGTAGCATTAAAAAATGAAACTCCATCCATGTTAGGTAAGTCGTTATCATATTCATACCAAATATCATTTCTGTCTTTGGTTTTACTTTTGTATTTGAGTCCAAATTTTATTTCATCATTGACATTATATGGTAAATCAAAGTCTAATGAAAAAGAAGTATTAGTTTCTTCAGTACCTTTAAATGCTTGCTCAGTTTTTTTGTAACCAAACTTACTTGCTTCAGTCCAATTATCTCCTTGATAAATAAAATTTGGGAATCTTGGGTTTGAAATATCAAGAGAAGAAATTGGAACTCCTTTTTGCTCATATCTTACATATCTTTCATCAGGCCTATCCTCACTAGCAGCTGAAAAACTCACTTTCCAATCCATTCCAAGTTTACCAAATTGATGATCACCACCTAAAGAATATTTCTGAGTCTTTTGGTCCTCTAATCTTGTATTTTTATTTCTATCATTATTACCTCCACCTTTAGTTTGTCTTCTAACTCTAACTGTCATATCATCCATATCAATACTTCCAACTCTCATTCTAAATCTATTTTCCCAGTCATCTCTGTGGTTATATATTGATTTAAAGTAGAGCTGATTATTATCATTTAAGTTCCAATCTAAGTTTAAACTTAAACTTCGTCTTGTTCTTTTGACATCATATCTTCTTATATCCATTTCACCAATAGCTCCATCATCTGCCCAATCAGCTGGATCGTTCCATTCAAACTCAATATTATCAGAACCATAATCTCTAGTTTGAACAGTAGCAGATAATGTATAGCTAAATTTTTCAGAAACTTCATTTCCAATTAGTGCTGTTACATTTGAATTATACCCACCGGATCTTATTGGGTTTCCACCTCCAGCTACAGTTGCAGATGCCCTAAAGCCTGTTGGATTTGATCTGGTAATTAAGTTGACAGAACCACCAATTGCATCAGCCTCCATATCAGGTGTTAATGTTTTATTGACCTCAATTGACTGAATCATTGCTGATGGTATTAGATCTAACTGAACGTTTCTATTATCACCTTCTGCTGATGGAATTCTATCTCCATTTAATGTTACAGAATTTTGACCAGGTCCTAATCCTCTCATTACAATATTCCTTGCTTCACCTTGATCACCTTGCATACTAACACCAGCAATTCTTTTAATTACATCACCAACATTATCATCGGGAAATTTTCCAATCTGATCTGCCGAAACAACATTGGTTACATTAACATCGGATTTTTGCTTATTGAGTCCTTTAATAATTCCACTTTGAAATCCGGATACTACAACTTGAGCCAATTCACTTACAGCTGTTTCTAAAGTGAAGTCTAAAGTATTTGAACCATCTTCAATTGAAATAGATTGTTCAACAGTTTCAAATCCAATGTATGAGACCTTTATAATCTGATCTCCTTCAATACCAACGATAGTATAAAATCCATTAAAGTCAGTAACCACAGCTTTTCCTGATGGTGAAGCTTGAATTGTTGCGCCAGGTAATGCAAAACCATTAGCATCTGTAATTTTACCTTTTAAAGTAGATGTTTGAGAATATGATAAACCAAACATTAGGAAGGTAAAGATAAATAGAATGTAATTTTTCATAATTATTGTTTTGATTAAACAAAATTATTTTATTACACTATCCTCTATGTTAACTTAAGGTTAATTTTTAGATAAGATATAAATGGAGTTAATTACTTAACAGCAACTACATTTTGATTTTCCCATTTAAAATGGCTAATTACTTTATTATTTTGAAAATTAACCTCTGTAAAATTCTTATTACCCCAAAAAAACCATTTTCCTGTTTTTTTACCTTTTATGAATTCTCCAATTACAGCTAAATTTCCATCAATGTCATAAGACTCCCACCTACCATGTAGTTTATTGTTTTTTAAATACCCTTTTTGATATAACTCCCCATTATCATGAAAAATTTCCACTTTTACCACTCTATCAAATCTATTGTAAACATGTTCAAGATCTTCTGTATTTAGATCTTGATATTTGATTTCATTTTGAGAAACGATTGAGTTAACAAAAAATAAACTAATTAATAAGAATAGATTTTTCATAATACTGTTATTTAATTTCAATAAATATAATTAATATTTTACATTAAATTAACATTTGCGTAACATTAAATTAACATAGTCATTATAGTTTATTGATTATCAATAGTTTAGTTTTTTATTTTTTATGCATAAAAAAATCTATTTTGTTAACATTAGCATAATGTAAAGGTTACATTATGATGATTTTTAGGAAACGTTAAGTTAAACGCCATTACATAATTTTAGCTCAACTAATACTAAATAATAATGAAAAAAATAAATTTTTTATTGATCATGTCAGCATTTATATTTGTTGCATGTTCAAACGAAGACAACGAGGTGGATGCAGTTGTAAATATTGCTCCCCAAGTTGTTGATCTAACAGCTGCAATTACGGTAGCTAATAATTCAAGCGTAGACATAACATTAGTTGGTACAGATGCTGATGGAGATGATCTGACATTTTCCGTAGTTTCTCAACCTTCACAAGGTTCTGTAGATATTAGTGGAAACAAAGCAACTTATACACCAAGCGACAATGCAGACGGTGAAGACTCTTTCACTTATAAAGCTAACGACGGTGCATTGGATAGTAATGTAGCTACTGTTACAATTGATGTTACTGGAAACTTTGTTCTTAATGGTGAAATCTCATCAGATAGAACACTTACAGCTGACAAGATATGGACAATTAAAGGTAGAGTTTTTGTTGGAGATGGCGCTACATTAACCATTCCTGCAGGAACAATCTTAAAAGCTGAAGGAGGAACTGGAACAAATGCATCCTTCTTAGCTGTAGCAAGAGGTGGTAAATTAATTGCTAATGGTACAGCAGATAAACCGATAATTATGACTTCAGTTTCAGATGACATAAAAGTAGGAGAAAGTGTTGGATCAAACTTAAATGTTGATAACAGAGGTTTATGGGGAGGATTACTTGTATTAGGTAAAGCACCTAGTTCATTTAAAGGTGATGTTTCTGAATATCAAATTGAAGGTATTCCTGCTGATGATACAAGAGGATTATATGGTGGGTCAGATGCTTCTGATAATTCAGGATCAATGAAATATATTTCTATTAGACATGGCGGTGCAGAAATTGGTGCAGATAATGAAATCAATGGGCTTACACTAGGAGGAGTTGGTAGTGGTACTGTAATTGACAATATTGAAGTTGTAGGAAATGTTGATGATGGAATTGAATTTTTTGGCGGAACTGTTAACGCTTCTAACCTATTAGTTTGGGGACAAGGAGATGATGGATTAGATATTGATCAAGCTTATTCTGGTACAGTAGAAAATGCAATGGTAATAGCAACTGCAGCTTCAGATCACGGTATGGAAATTGACGGTCCTGAAGGATCTGCTAAAGGTAAATTTACGTTAAAGAAAATTACTTTAGTTGGGTCTTCTAGCGCTGCTGATGGAGAATATAATGACAATAGAAAAGGAGCTACTGGAACAATTGATGGATTGGTTGCATTTGGATTCCAGGCTGGTAAAGATTTCGAATTAGATGCTGATGCTGACAGTAAAACTTATACTGATGGTGATTTAGTATTTAAAAATTTCCAAGTTGATGTTCCAGATGGAGCAAGTTTAACTGGTGGTGATATTTTTGATGATAAATCGAGTACTCCTAATGCTAACTATGAAGATGGCAAAACAATTGGTGGTGCATCTTTTGTAACTAATGTTGCTAGAGCATCTCAAACTGGTGGAGCTGATGTTACAGTTTGGGCATGGTCAATGGCTAAAGCTAGAGGAGCAGATGGATTGTAAAATATTTTTTTAATAGTTCGTTAATTAAATACTTTTATTAGTTGTTAGAAAACCCGTCAGTTTAATTCTGATGGGTTTTTTATTAACAATAGCTTAACATTGTATTGCACTTGAAACTTGATATTTGCAACAACACTAATCTATAATGAAAAATAAATCAACTATTCTAAAAACAATATTTATTCTTTTTATTTCTTACTCATTTTCTCAAAATTCAATTATTAGAGGAACTGTAATTGATGCAGATTTTCAAGACCCAATTCCTTTTGCAAACATATTAGTGAAAGAAACTGGAACAGGAACAACATCTGATTTTGATGGAAATTTTGAAATTTATTTAGATGAAGGATCATACACACTTCAGTTCAGTTACATTGGATACAAAACAATTGAAATTAGCGAAGTTGTGACTAATTCCATTGATCCCTATGTTATTAATGTAACTATGGAAGTTTTAGCTGAAGGTTTAGATGAGGTTGTTGTTTCTGTAAGTGCGAAAAAAAATACTGAAGCATCAGTATTGGCATTTCAAAAAAAATCTGCAAGTTTAGTTGATGGGCTTTCGTCTCAAAGAATAAAAAGTAGTGGAGCCTCAGATATTGCATCTGCAGTAAAATCAATACCAGGAGTTTCTGTTCAAGGTGGAAAATACGTTTATGTAAGAGGGCTTGGAGATCGTTATACAAAATCGATTTTAAATGGAATTGATATACCAGGTTTAGACCCAGACAGGAACACAGTTCAAATGGATTTATTTCCTACAAATATTTTAGATAATGTTATCATAATTAAATCTTCAACAGCCGAAAACCCCGCTGATTTCACTGGTGGAATTATCAATGTTGTTACAAAAGAATTTCCAACCAACAAACAACTATCAATTTCTATTGGGACATCATACAACCCAAATATGCATTATATCAATAATTTTATTGGATACGAGGGAGGTAAAACAGATTTTTTAGGGTTTGATGATGGAACTAGATCTTTACCTGTAGATCCAACTAAAACATACAGTTTCTTAGATGTTTTAAACAATCCAATACAAACTGAACAAACCAAAAAATACACCAAAACAATGGCTGGAACAAGACAGTCTAATATGGGTGATTATAGTTTTTCAATTTCTGGGGGTAATCAAAAAAGCATTGGAGATGGAGATAACAAATTAGGTTATTTTGGGGCTTTATCATTTAAAAATGAATCAGAATTTTATGAGGGAGCAGAAAATAATGAATATATGCGAAATGAAAATAAATCTGTATATGAACTTGATCCAGCAGTAACTCAAAAAGGGGACTATGGAGTTGAATTAGCTACACTAAGCGGTATGGGTGGACTTTCATTTAAAACAGTGAATTCTAAAATCAAATTTAATGCTCTTCATATACAAAATGGAGAATCTACTGCTGGAGATTTTATTCAAGATAGAATGGATACAGATTTTAATACTTACAAGAAAAGTGTCTTACAGTATACAGAAAGATCTATAACAAACATTCTTCTTTCAGGAACTCATTCATTAGCTGAAGGTAATTGGAAAATTGATTGGAAATTATCTCCAACTAGATCATCCATTCAAGATAAAGATGATAGAACTACTGCATTTAAAATAACTGATGAAGGCCGATATGTAATAAATCTAAATAACAGACCAAAAAGAATATGGAGGGACCTAGAAGAATTCAATTATGTTGCTAAAATTGATATTGTAAAAAGAATGGAGATATTTAAAAATGATGCTCTTTTTAAATTTGGAATTTTTGGGTCTTACAAAGAAAGAGATTATAATATTTATGCTGCAACTATAAACTCCCCAACGAACATGGGGACTCTAAATAATGGAGATGCAAATAACATATTAAAGGATGTAAATATTTGGAGCACTTCAAACACTGGTGGAAACCTTATAGATTTAACATATAGTTTGATTCAAAGAGGTAAAAGTTTTGTTTCTGATCAAAATAATTTAGCTGGATATTTATCATTTGAGTTTAAATTCAATCCTAATTTTAGATCAATAATCGGTTTACGAGCAGAAAAATACTTTACATATTATACTGGTCAGGACAGTTCTGGAGACAAAGAATTTAATGATGAAAAGATCATCGATACTTTTGACTTATTTCCATCATCTAATTTCATTTGGACCTTGAATGAGCAGGCTAATCTTCGTTTTTCTTATTCTAAAACTACTGCCAGACCTTCATTTAAGGAAGCGTCAATTGCTCAAATTTTTGACCCTTTATCAAACATTGTATTCATTGGAAATATAGATTTAAAACCTACCTACATTGATAATTTAGATATTAGATATGAGGACTTTGGAGATAATAATCAGCTTTTTGCAATAAGTGCATTTTATAAAAATTTCATAAATCCTATTGAGCTAAGCTATTTTGAATCTGCAAGACAAAATTATCAACCTAGAAACCTAGGAAACGCTACAGTCTATGGCTTAGAGTTAGAATTAAGAAAAAATATTTCTTCTATGCTAAGTGCAAACATAAATGCTTCAATAATTGAATCTAATCAAAAGTATGGTGAAGCTGAAAGAAATCTTAGATCTTTGGCTATCAGGGATGGTGAGACAATAAGTGGTTCTAGAGAACTTCAGGGTCAATCCCCCTACCTCATAAATACCAGCATTGATTACAGAAATGATAATGGAACCAGAGCAGGATTATATTTCAATATGCAAGGTAAAACACTTGAAGTTGTTGGTAATGGGATAAATCCTGACATTTATACACAACCATTTGAAAGTCTAAACTTTACATTCTCAAAAAGTTTCGGGATTAATAATAAAAGATCAATTAATCTAAAAGTTGAAAATCTTCTTGGAAGTGAAAAAGAAAGTTTTGCAGAATCATTTAATGCAACAAAAAAAGTTTTTAGCTATGCAGATCCTGGTATTAAATTCTCAATAGGGTACTCAATTAACTTTTAATTCAATATCTTAGTTTGTTGATGCAAGACTACTATTTAATACTTGTCATAATCCTTGGAATATTAGCAATTATTGATTTGATGGTTGGAGTGAGTAATGATGCTGTAAACTTTTTAAACTCAGCAATTGGATCAAAAGTAGTTTCCTTTAAAACCTTAATGATTATTGCTAGCTTGGGTGTTGCTTTTGGCGCAATGTCATCAAGTGGAATGATGGAAGTTGCCAGGAAAGGAATATTCAATCCTGAAATGTTTCTATTCTCTGAAATCATGATAATATTTATTGCAGTTATGATAACAGACATATTATTATTAGACTTGTTTAATTCTTATGGTCTTCCAACCTCAACAACAGTTTCCATTGTTTTTGAACTTTTAGGTGCTGCTGTTGTCATATCAATAATTAAAATTTCATCAAGCAGCGATGCTTTTATAGATTTATCAACATACATAAACACGTCTAAAGCAACTCAAATAATTTTTGGAATATTTTTGTCCGTCTTAGTTGCCTTTTCAATAGGGGCATTGGTTCAGTTTTTATCCAGATTAGTTCTGTCTTTTAAATTTGAAGAAAAAAAGAAATGGTTGGGTTCAATATTTGGAGGAATCGCCTTAACATCAATATTTTATTTCATTGTAATTAAGGGATTAAAAGGAACACCATACTCATCAAGTAGTTTTGAAATTTTAAATGGGAGTACTCTTTCAAACTATATAGACAATAATCTAGTATCAATTGTTATTGTATCACTTTTGTTTTTAACATTTTTATCTTATTTAATCAATTCCATTTTAAAAGTAAATATCTATACAATTGTAATTTGTGTTGGAACATTTGCATTAGCATTAGCATTTGCAGGGAATGACCTTGTGAACTTTATTGGTGTGCCAATTGCTGGATATCAATCATACCTTGCGTGGATTGGCTCTGGAGTTGAAGCTGATGCATACTTTATGGGCGCATTATCAGAAAAAGTCGCAGCACCAACATTGATACTGCTTGGTGCAGGTGTAATTATGATAGTTACATTATGGACTTCTTCAAAAGCTAAATCTGTTATAAAAACATCCATTGATTTATCAAGACAAGAAGAAACAATTGAAAGATTTGAACCAAATTTTCTTTCTAGAGGACTAGTTAGATTAGGGGCTTATTTTCAAAAAAGTTTTTTAAAAATACTTCCAAATAATTCAATTAATTTTATTGAGAGACAGTACATAAAACCAAAAGTAAACACGCTAATACTTAGAAAAGATAGACCTGCATTTGATAAAATTAGAGCTTCAATTAATTTAGTAGTAGCTGCAATTTTAATATCAATAGCTACATCTTACAAGCTACCACTTTCAACAACATATGTAACATTTATGGTTGCTATGGGAACATCTTTAGCAGATAGGGCGTGGGGAAGTGACAGTGCTGCTTACAGAGTTGCAGGTGTAATTAATGTAATTGGCGGATGGCTTATGACTGCACTAATTGCCTTTTTGGCTTCAGGTCTAATTGCTTCAATTATCTATTATTTTGATCAATATGCTTTATACCTTTTAGTTCTTATAGTGGCAATAGTTTTGACTAAAAATTACTTTACTCATAAAGAAAGAAGAACAAAAGAAATTGAAGAGGAAGAGCTAGAATTAATTGAAAGTAAATCAATAAAAGGTGTAATTTTTGAAAGCTCTAAAAACATTACCAAATTTTCAAAAAGAATTAGTAAGCTATATAAAAATCTACTAACAGGAATTAGCTCAAAAAATATTTTACTATTAAAAGACAGTGAATCAATAGTCAATAAACTAGATAAAGATGTAGATCTTATCGCTAATAATGTTTTCTATTTTATTAAAAACTTAGATGAAGCAACTTCACAATCTGCGTCTAATTTTCATATGAATGTTCTTGAATCTTTAGAAAATATAACAAGACTCACTCAATCGTTATTAAAGTCCAGTTCTAAACATTTTAAAAATGAACATAGGGGGCTAACATTCCAACAATTAAGAGAGCTCAAGGAGATTGAAATAGATTTAGACTTATTTTTCAATAAGGTTATAGAAACTTTTGAAAATAAAAATTACAAACAAATTCAATCAATTTTTGAGATTAAAGAAAGTGTAAGTAATTCTCTGGAATCAAAAATTAAATCTCAAATTGCTCGAACAAAAGAGAAAGAATCTAGCCCAAGGAATACAAGGCTTTATTTTGAAATCCTTAAAAAAACTAAAAAAATTACTGAAAATTATATTGAAATTTTAGAGTTGTACTCAGATAAGTATGATGAGAAAATCAGCCCTGCACAATTTGAAAATCAAGATTAAAATTAGGAACCACACATTAAGCAATCATCTCCCTCATCATTCTTGTTTTTTTCGATCATCTCCTTTAATTCTTCTGCAGTTAATGGCTCAACAGGGATTTGAGAAACGGCATCAGCAGTTGGTGGAGGTTCAGCGACAGATGCTGTTGCAGCAACCTCTTCTTTAACCTTTTCTTCTTTCTTAGTATTATCGAGTGTAAATTTAATTGCATCTACAGCTGACTTTGTTCTTAAGTAATACATTCCAGTTTTTAAACCTGATTTCCATGCATAAAAATGCATTGATGTTAACTTGGCCATTGTAGCGCCTTCCATAAATAAATTTAATGACTGAGACTGATCAATGAAATATCCTCTGTGTCTAGCCATATCAATTACATCTTTCATTTTTAGTTCCCAAACTGTTCTGTAAAGCTCTTTAATATCCTCAGGAATTCCATCTATGTGTTGGATTGATCCATTTGCTTTCATTAACTCTTGCTTTAACTCTTCAGTCCACAAACCTAATTTTACAAGATCTTCTAAAAGATGTTTGTTTACAACAATAAATTCACCTGAAAGAACTCTTCTTGTGTATATGTTTGATGTATAAGGCTCAAAACATTCATTGTTTCCAAGTATTTGAGCGGTTGAAGCAGTAGGCATAGGTGCAACCAATAATGAGTTTCTCACGCCATTCTTTTTAATTTCTTTTCTAAGACCATCCCAATCCCATCTTCCGCTTAATTCATCATCTTTAATACCCCACATATTGTGTTGAAATTCACCTTTAGAAATTGGAGACCCTTTATAAGATTTATATGCCCCCTCTTTAATTGCTTCTTCCATTGATGCGGTCAAAGCAGCAAAATAAATTGTTTCAAAAATTTCTTGGTTTAGGGTTTTTGCATCATCACATGTAAAAGGCATTCTTAATTTTATGAATGTGTCAGCAAGACCTTGTACTCCTAATCCAATTGGTCTATGTCTAAAATTTGAATTCTCAGCTTCCTTAACCGGATAATAATTTCTATCAATTACTTTATTCAAATTCTTAGTAACTCTTTTAGTTACTTTAAATAGTTCCTTGTGGTCAAAAGAATTATTCTTAACAAACATTGGAAGAGCAATTGATGCAAGGTTGCATACAGCAATTTCGTCTTTAGAAGTATACTCTAATATTTCAGTACAAAGATTTGAAGATCTGATTGTACCTAAGTTTTTTTGATTTGACTTTCTGTTACATGCGTCCTTGTATAACATGTACGGAGTACCAGTTTCAATTTGAGCTTCTAATATTTTTTCCCAAAGCTCTCTTGCCTTAATTGTCTTTCTTCCTTTTTGATCCTTCTCGTACTTTAAATAAAGTTTTTCAAACTCTTCACTGTGTGTATCATACAATCCGGGACACTCATTTGGACACATTAAAGTCCACTCTTCATTACTTTCAACTCTTTTCATGAATAAGTCTGGAATCCACATTGCATAAAACAAGTCTCTTGCTCTCATCTCCTCTTTACCATGATTTTTCTTTAATTCTAAAAAGTCAAATATATCTGAATGCCATGGCTCAATGTATATTGCAAATGATCCTTTTCGTTTTCCTCCACCTTGATCAACGTATCTAGCTGTATCATTGAAAACTCTCAACATAGGAACTATACCATTTGAAGTACCATTAGTCCCAGCTATGTATGAACCGGTTGCTCTAATATTATGTATGGATAATCCGATACCACCAGCTGATTGAGAAATTTTTGCTGTTTGCTTTAATGTATTGTATATACCATCTATGCTATCATCCTGCATTGTCAATAAAAAACATGAGGATAGCTGAGGCTTTGGTGTTCCTGAATTAAATAATGTAGGAGTTGCATGAGTAAAATACTTTTTTGACATCAAAGTATATGTTTCAATTGCAGCGTCTAGATCATCCAAATGAATACCAATAGAAACCCTCATCAACATATGTTGCGGTCTCTCAACGGTAACTCCATTTAACTTTAGAAGATATGATCTCTCAAGTGTTTTGAATCCAAAATAATCATAGTTGAAATCTCTGTTATAAATAATTGTGGAATCAAGTTTCTCAGCATTTTTCTTAATTACTTTATAAACCTCGTCTGACAATAATGGAGCTTTTTTATTTGTCCTTGGATTCACATAATTATACAAATCATCCATAGTTTGTGAGAATGATTTCTTTGTGTTTTTGTGAAGGTTTGAAACAGAAATTCTAGAAGCTAAATTAGCATAGTCTGGATGAGTTGTAGTCATTGTAGCAGCAACTTCTGCAGCAAGGTTATCAAGCTCTGATGTAGTTACACCATCATAGAGACCTTCAATAACTCTCATTGAAACTCTGACTGGATCCACAAGTGGGTTAAGACCATAGCAAAGCTTTTTAATTCTTGCCGTTATCTTATCAAACATTACTGGCTCCTTGTGGCCGTCTCTTTTTACTACAAACATTTGGTACTAGTTGTTGTTCTTATAAATTTAATTAAAAATCTTCATCAAAACTGATCTCTTCAGATCTAGTATCATTATTTAATACTCCAGCTTTTTGATACTCCGAAACTCTTTTTTCAAAGAAGTTTGTTTTTCCTTGTAAAGAAATCATATCCATGAATTCAAATGGATTTGTTGAGTTATAAACTTTATCACAGTTAAGCTCAACCAAAAGTCTATCGGTTACAAATTCCAAATATTGAGTCATTAGTTTTGCATTCATTCCAATTAGACTCACTGGGAGTGATTCTGTAATAAACTCTTTTTCTATTTCTAATGCATCAGTCAAAATCTCAGTGATTCTTTCTTTAGGAACTTTATTTACTAGGTGATTATTGTGCAGGTGTACGGCATAATCACAGTGTACACCTTCATCTCTTGAAATAAGTTCATTTGAAAAAGTTAAACCAGGCATGAGTCCTCTTTTCTTTAACCAGAATATCGAACAGAATGCACCTGAAAAAAAGATACCTTCAACACCTGCAAATGCTATTAATCTTTCTGCAAATGAGTCAGACTCAATCCACTTTAATGCCCAATCTGCTTTCTTTTTAATTGCTGGAAAGGTTTCAATTGCATTAAATAGTTTATCTTTTTCAGCATCGTCTTTAACATACGTATCTATCAATAATGAATAAGTTTCTGAATGAATATTTTCCATCATTATTTGAAATCCATAAAAAAACTTGGCTTCAGAATACTGAACCTCATTAACAAAATTCTCGGCAAGATTTTCATTAACGATTCCGTCAGATGCAGCAAAGAATGCTAAAATATGTTTGATGAAATATCTTTCATCATCATTTAATTTTGTTTTCCAATCTGTCAAATCTTGGTGTAGGTCAATTTCTTCAGCAGTCCAAAAACTAGCTTCACATTTTTTATACCACTCCCATAAATCGTGATGTTTAATTGGGAAGATGACAAATCTATCTTTATTTTCTTTTAAAATTGGTTCAACCATAACGTCTAAATGTAAAATGAATTAAATGCGATAGAGCTTTACTAAGTGTATATAGTAGCATGCAATAAAGCTTAACAAAGATTCTAAATTGTTATCAAAAAAAAAAGAATTAATTATTCACAAATTGTATTAGTTTTTAACAATTTTAAAAACTTAAATAAAAAATAAAGCGATTAATAATTTGAATTTTTATTTTCGAAAAATATTATGTTAAAATATATAGGTCTAGCAATTTCCATCATTATTATGATAATCAATTTAGTATATTTTGATTACAGTGATGCTATTTTTTCAAACGATAATAAGGTTGCGTTAATTGGAATTTTTGGGAGCTTGTGCGCTATAATACTAATCTTAATTTTAATTATTTCTGAAAAAATAAATTCAAAAATTAAAGATCAGTAATTTGATCAACTTGAACCCCAGCATTAATCAAAAAATCTAACCCAGATCTGTCTTTATATTCATTAATGTAGACTACTCGCTTAATGCCGGATTGAAAAATCAACTTACTACATTCCGTACATGGTGACAAAGTAACATAAAGGGTTGCTCCAATACTGGATTGAGTTGAAGCTGCAACTTTCATAATTGCATTTGCCTCAGCATGTAAAACATACCACTTGGTATACCCCTCATCATCTTCACAATTATTATCCAGTCCAGTTGGGGTTCCATTATATCCGTCAGAAATAATCATTCGGTCCTTAACGATTAAAGCTCCTACTTGTCTTCTTTTACAATAAGATAACTTAGCCCATTCACTGGCCATTTTTAAATAAGCCTTATCGTACTTTAATTGTTTTTTATCAATCATTATTTCTAAATAAATATTAATATAGTTAATAAACAAACTATAATGGAAATTAATCGAACGTAATTTTTTCTAAAGCTAGGATTGATTAAAAATAAAATTGAGTTCAAAATCAAAATTGAAGTTGCTATTAAAATTTGTGCTGTTTCAACACCAAATGAAAAACCAATCAATGCCATGAGGTCAACACCATCATTGAATGTTATTTGATTAAAAAAGTTTGCAAAACCAAATCCGTGAATTAATCCAAAAAATAAAGCAATCAGTATTGTTAAATAACTGATTTTTTGAGTTGACTTTAAAAAAAACAGATTTGTTAAAGCAGAAATAATTATAGTCACTGGAATTAAAAATTCAATAATCTCAGAGTTTGGTTTATATATATTGTATGATGAAATTACTAAGGACATTGAATGGCCAATTGTAAAAAAAGTGACAATCCAAAATAATTTTTTCCAACTTTTAAATGAGTACACAACTGAAATTGAAACAAGAAATAGCAAATGGTCATAGGCACCTATGTCCATTATATGACTGAATCCAATTTCTAAATAAAAAATGATTTGATCTAAATTCATATTCCTCTTTGTTTTTTGATATTTTCATATGCAGCTTGAATTTTAGAAAATTTTTCCTTTGCCGCTTTTACATAAACTTCACCCAAATTTTGAACTTTATCAGGATGATGTTTTTTTGCTAATTCTCTGTAAGCTTTTTTTAATTCATCATTAGTACAGTTTTTATCAATTTCTAAAATTTTATAATCAGAATCTGAAGATTTAAAGAACATCGCTTTAATACTTTCAAAATCTATTCTTGAAATATTTAAATATCTTGTGAATTCCAGCAACTTCTCAATTTCACTTTTTGAAACATTTCCATCAGCCTTAGCAATATTAAAAAGAAAATGAATCAATTGAAGGCGAGTTCCATAAGTTGTTCTCCTTAAAAAAAAACTACATATTTTTTCAGCAGAAATATTTCGTTTATCAATATTATTATTGAACTGTTTAAATAAAACCTCAGCTCTAGCTTGACCATATATCGATATAAAATAATTTCTAACATATTGAAGTTCCTTTTGGGAAACATTTCCATCTGATTTAATTAAAATGGATGCTAAAGCCAATAGATTTAACTCAAACTCCTTTTTAATATTGTTTCTAATTTTTATGAAACTATTTTTATCTATTTGATATCCAATAAATAACCCGATAAAAAATCCAGGTAATCTAAAAATATAAAACCCAATAATTCCTAAAATCCACTTATACATGATATGATGTTCAAATTTACAAATGTCAATTAATAGTTCTTTATTATATTTGAAAAAATAAAATTATGTATCCAGAAGAAGTAGTAAAACCAATGAAATTAGAATTAATATCTAATGGATTTGTAGAATTATCAAATAATGATGATATCAAAAAATTAATTGATGATGAAACATCAGTGATAATGGTAAATTCTGTTTGTGGTTGTGCTGCAGCGAATGCTAGACCAGGAGTTATAATGTCATTAAATAATGAAAAAACTCCAAAAAATTTATATACAGTTTTTGCTGGAGTTGATAGAGAAGCCACTAATTCAGCTCGTGAATTAATGTTCCCTTTTCCTCCATCATCTCCTTGTATTGCGTTATTTAAAAATGGCGAGCTAGTTCACATGCTTGAGAGACATCATATTGAGGGAAGGGAAGCAAGTTTAATTTCCGAAAACTTAAAACAAGCTTACAACGAGTATTGCTAACTAATCTGATATAGGTAATTCAATTTTAAAAATAGTACTCCCCTTTTTTGAACTAAAATCTATGTTTCCATTGTAATTAGTTACTAGATTTTTTATTATACTGAGGCCTAATCCCATCCCCTTTGACTTAGTCGTAAATTTTGGTTCAAATATTTTTTCCTTTATATTTTTTGGAACACCAATTCCATTATCCTGGATTTCTATAATTGCCTTTTTTCGGAATTTTTTAATACTTACAGTGATTTTTGGATCTTCAACATTTTCTGTTGCTTGAATTGAATTCTTAACTAAATTAGTTATGATTCTAATCAGGTTAGTACGGTCAATTTTAACTTTAAGACTTTCAATTTTAGATTCAAAACCTATACTATTTTCTTTAAAAATTTCGAGTGCCAATTTTGTTGTTGAAACAATGTCAATATTCTCATTTTTTTGTGCAGGCATTTCAGCAAAATGTGAAAAGGCTGTTGAAATTGAACTCAGTACATCTATTTGTTGAACTAATGTATCACTAAAATCCTCCATTTTTTCTTGGATTTTGGGATCATTTGGATTGAACTTAAGTTTAAAATTTTGAACACTTAATTTCATTGGAGTAAGTGGATTCTTAATTTCATGTGCAACTTGCTTAGCCATTTCTCTCCAAGCTAACTCTCTTTGAGATTTAGATAATTTTTTAACATTTTCATCAATTTGACTAACCATGTTATTATATGAGCTAACAAGTGTAAACATCTCTTTACTAGAAACACTGGTTCTAATTTTCTTATTCAATTTATCCAATCTCATTTGTCTCATTTTTTTAACCAATTCTGATATTGGATTGGTAATATAAAGTGAAACAAAATATGAAATGATAATTGCCAAAACAAATAACAAAATATATACCTGTGCAATATTAATTATAAAGGACCTAATCTCGTAGGCATTTAATTTATCATCATCAACATATGGAAGATTTAATATCCATATTGGCTTGCCATAAATATCCAATATGTAAGAAAAGGATGATCGAATCAATTGATTTTCTGATTCATTTTTTTTCACAAGTTTTGAACTAGTTGAAGATCCCAAATCATTAATCAATAATTCATCTAATTTAGTTGTAACATTATCGTCAACTGTAGAGCCAATCAAGGTTCCATCTAAATCATACAAACTGAAATTAATATTTTGAACATCTGAAATCTTGAAGATTTCATCTTTTAAATCTTCATCTAAAACTGTACTAATATTTATGCCAACATCAGGTCTTCTATTGAATAGATAAGAAAGTTGATTATCCGGCTGTAGAGATTTTTCATTAAAAAGGATATTAAAAGCTCTTTGAAGCTGCGCTTCTTTTCTATCCAATCTTAGCTCATGATAATATAATGAGTTATCACGAATTTGAAAACTAGTAGTAATCCCAATTAATAAAAAGGATACAAAAACTAGTAGAATCATAGCAAAGAAGATTCTAGTTCTCAATAATAAATATGGCTCCTTCATAAATGACTATATCTAAAATAGTCAAAATCAAAAATTATTCCACTTAATATTTTTTATTTTAATACATTAGAGCAGATGAAGAAAAGAACAATTATACTTTTTATATGTTCAATATTTATATGTCTTGGAATTATTTTCAAATCAGAAACTGTTTACCTATATGACTTGGTTAAAATAATTGTAAAAATCAAAAGAACTACTGCAGATATTACGGACTACAAGTATTTTGATAACATTACTATTCCAAAAAGTAAGAATCCAAAATCATGGCCCATTCATGATAGCTATAATAATGTAAACCCCACAGAAAAGTTAGACAGTATTCATACTGAATTAGGAACTGTAGCTTTTTTAATAATTAAAAATGATTCTATATGGCATGAAAAATATTATGAGGGCTACAATGAAAATTCACTTAGTAATTCTTTTTCAATTTCAAAAAGTATTGTTGCCGCTATTATGGGTAGAGCTATAATGGAAGGATATCTTTCTGGATTAGATCAAAAAGTTGGAGATTTTATTCCAGAGTTTAGCTCTGGCTTAGCCAGTAACTTAACCGTTGGAGATTTGTCAAGCATGTCCTCAGGTATGAAATGGACAGAAGATTATAAAAATATTTTTGGAGTAACTGCAAGAGCATATGTTGGAACTGGATTGGAGGAACTTATAAAATCTAGGCCTATTATTTCAGAACCAGGTAAATCATTTAAGTATTTGAGTGGTGATACTCAATTATTAGCAATGACGATAGAAAAGGCAAGCGGAAGAAAAATATCCGATCTTGTTTATGAATGGTTTTGGGACCCAATGGGTGCAGAGAATGATGCTCTTTGGCAGGTTGATAATGCAAAAACTAACATGGAAAAAGCCTATTGTTGCTTTAATTCCAATGCTAGAGATTTTGCAAGATTTGGAAAACTTTTTAAAGATAATGGATATTGGGATGGAGAAACTCTTTTGGATTCATCATTTACACGAAAAGTTACGTCTCCAAGATTTAAGGAGAGTCCCCACTACGGATATGGTTTTTGGATAGGAAAATACAACAGTATGGATTTTTTTGCAATGAGAGGTCATCTAGGTCAGCATGTATTTGTTTTTCCAGACCAAAATATTATGATTGTTAGATTAGGAAAACGTCATGATAAAAAAACTGAAAGAGAGATATATCCTAGAGATCAACAAGTTTATCTTGAGGAAGCATTTATTATGTTAAAAATATATTTTGATGAAGTCTAAATTAATCTCAGTTAATAACTTAAAAGTATCATCAGAAAATAAAAAATTAGTTAAAGGAATTTCATTTGACCTTAATAGAAATGAAATTCTTGGAATTATTGGTGAATCAGGCAGTGGAAAATCATTAACTGCTCTTAGCATTTTATCACTTATAAAATTCAAAGGGCTTAATCAGAGTGGTGAAATTTTTTATGCTGATGAATTAATTGACAAAAACAATCAGGATAATATTATTAGGAATGAGATTTCTATAATTTTTCAAGATCCGATGAGTTATTTAAACCCAAGCATGAAATGCGGCGAACAGATTTTAGAGGCCTTGAAAATTAAAGACAAAAATCAAGTTTTAAGTTTAATTAACAAGGTTAAAATTGATGAACCTGAACTTACATGTAATAAGTATCCTCACCAATTAAGCGGAGGTCAACAACAAAGAATAATGATAGCTATTGCAATTGCCAAAGAGCCGAACTTAATAATTGCTGATGAAGCTACTTCATCTTTGGATAGTCTGATAAAAAAAGATATTATTAATCTTTTGATGGAATTGAAGAATGAATATAAACTTAGTCTTATTATTGTAAGCCACAACCTAAATTTAGTATCCAAAATTTCTAATTACGTTTTGGTAATGAATGATGGGTTAATTGTTGAAGAAGGATCAACCAATAAAGTTTTTAAAAATCCGAAAGAGAATTACACGAAAAAACTCATTGATCAAAATAATAAATTAAAAAAAAGTAAAAGAAAGAAAATCGTTAAGGCAAATAAAATTCTGAACATAGAAAATTTAGAATTATCAATTAAAGGAAAACATATATTGCAAAATATAAGTTTCAAAATTATTGAGGGAGAAACTATTGGTATAATTGGACAGTCAGGTTCAGGCAAAACAACAATATCAAGATGTATCATTGGTTTTTATAAAAACTATGATGGTAAAATACATTACAAAGGGAAAGAGATTAAATCAATCAGTAGGTATAATTTGAGTAAAGAAATTCAACTAATTTTTCAAGACCCATATTCAGCATTAAATCCAAATATCAAAATCATAGATCAAATAAAGGAACCAATGAAAGTTCATTTTAAATTAAATAAAGATGAATTAAACAATAAGGCATATGATTATTTAAACAAGGTAAAATTAAAAGAAGATTTATATCACAAATACCCTTCAGAATTATCTGGAGGCGAGAGACAAAGGGTGGTAATAGCTAGAGCGCTGTGCTTAAAGCCAAAGCTTATAATATGCGATGAATGTGTTTCTGCCTTAGATAAATCAATTCAATTTTCAATACTTAAATTATTGGATAGTTTAAAGAAGGAAATGAAACTAACTTATATTTTTATTTCCCATGATCTTGCACTTGTTAAAATTATGTCTGATAGAATTATTGTTTTAAAAGACGGTCAAATAGTGGATGAAAATGTCACTAATAATCTATTTAAAAATCCAAAAAAGTATACCAAAAAGCTCATTGATGCAATAATTTAAAATGACCGACACTTTATTAATTATTGATTCGCTTCTAAAATATATATCACTTATATTTCTAATTTATTGCTCTATAAACTTTTGTTATAAATTAATTTTAAAAAAACAATATTCAATTAATGATTTTAGGATATCCCTAATTACTTTAATTTTTGTTTTTTTTAAATTTTCAGTCTCACTTTTGTGGGTATTATCTGATGTAATTTTTGAAGAAAAAAACTTAGTAACTTTTATTATTGTTTTATTGGGATTTTATTTACATAACAAGGTAGTTGAGTCAAGAAAAAAATTTTTTAGGTTGTTTGTTTTCTATTCTATATCAATTTATTTTCTGATGATGACTTAAAAGCAAAAAACACTCTTGGTAGAGTGTCTTAGGCTAAACAAACTATGAAAAACTAACAAATTAAAATTAGTTTAAATTTGTTTCGAATTTTATTAAAGAATTGTTAAAATGAGTTTTAATAAAAATATTGGTGTATTGGGAGCTGGAAGTTGGGGAACTGCTTTAGTTAAGATGCTTTCAGAGAATTGCGATAAAATTTTTTGGCACAGTAGAAACGATATTCAAATCAAAGAAATAATTAAAACAAAAAAAAATCCAAAATACTTAAAAGATTTAGAAATTGATACTGATAAAATGAATATTAGTTCAGATTTAAATTTCATTATTGATAACTCAGATATTCTAATTATTGCTATTCCTTCACCTTATATTGAAAAAAGTTTAAATGAACATAAAACTGCCTTAGCTAATAAAATTATTTTTTCTGGATCAAAAGGCGTGATTCCAGAATCCCATTTGGTAATTACTGAGCATCTCCACAAAGAATACAATATACCATATAAAAATTTAGGTATTTTAAGTGGTCCAACTCATGCGGAGGAAATTGCCAAAGAAAAACTATCCTACTTAACCGTTGGTTCATCAAACGATGAAATTTCAAAATATTTATCAAAAAAATTATTTTCTCCATACGTTCATACGTCAATATCTAATGATGTAATCGGAATTGAATATGCAGCAACATTAAAAAATATATATTCAATTTTGGTTGGAATTTCTTTTGGTTTAGGCTATGGAGATAATTTTATAAGTGTACTAATTAGTCATTGCACTAAAGAAATGATAAATTTTATTAAATCAATAGATAACGTAAAGCGTGAATTTAGCCATTCAGCATACATTGGCGACCTTTTGGTAACTACATACTCTAAACATAGTAGAAATAGGACTTTTGGTGAAATGATAGGAAAAGGGCTGCCTGTAAAAAAAGCTATCTCAAAAATGTCAATGATTGTTGAGGGTTATTATGCTACAAAAAATGCATATGAGATTTCAAAATCAAAAAATATGAATTTTGAAATTATAAAAGTTGTACATGAAATATTGTACAATAATAAAAATGCAGAATTAGAATTAAAGCTTTTAGCTGAAAAACTAAATTGATGATCTGAACTGATTTAAAAATCTCAAATCATTTTCATACAAAGTTCTAATATCTTCAATTTGATAAAGAAGCATAGCTATTCTTTCAATACCAAGTCCAAATGCAAATCCAGAAAATTTTTCAGTATCAATTTTACAGTTTTGTAAAACATTCGGATCAACCATACCACATCCCAATATCTCTAACCATCCAGTTCCTTTAGTTATCCTGTAATCAGCCTCAGATTCAAGACCCCAATATATATCAAGTTCTGCACTAGGCTCAGTAAATGGAAAATATGAAGGTCTTAATCTAATTTTACTTTTTCCAAACAATTCTTTTGTAAAATGCAAAAGCGTTTGTTTTAAATCAACAAATGAAACACCCTTGTCAATGTATAGACCTTCAACCTGATGAAAAAAACAATGTGACCTAGCAGAAATATCTTCATTTCTGTAAACCCTTCCAGGTGAGATGGTTCTTATTGGCGGATCATTGTTTTCCATATGTCTTATTTGAACTGATGAGGTATGAGTTCTTAGGAGCCAATCAGGATTTTTATTAATATAAAAGGTATCCTGCATATCCCTAGCAGGATGATGCTCTGGTAAATTAAGAGCAGTAAAATTATGCCAATCATCTTCAATTTCAGGACCTTCTGAAATATCAAATCCTATTTTTAAAAATATATCGATGATTTTATTTTTGACAATTGATATTGGATGTCTAGACCCTAACTTTATAAAATTTGCTGGTTTAGTTAAATCGTCGGAACTTTGATCCGAGCATGTTTTCATAAACTTTTTCTTTTGTTTGGATAAAATTTCATTAACCTTCTCTTTAATGGAGTTAATTTTTAAACCAACTTCCCTTTTTTGAGCATCTGGTATTTCCTTTAATTTTGAAAATAAAAAGGGTACAATCCCTTTTTTAGAAATATATTTTATTCTAAACTTCTCAAGCTCATCACTGTCCTTAGGTTTAATTTTTTCTAAATCAGCTATATGTTTATTTATTTCTTCAATCATTAATATTGCTAAAATATCTTAATAAAATTAAATTTTAAAACTTCACCAGAATTTAATTAAATCAAATCCATAGTAAATTATTAATGCGGATACTACAAATCTAAAAAACTTACCTATTAGCATCCACAAAGCAACCCTGTAAGAGTCTACCTTAAAAAATCCTAGGCTCAGAGCTAAAATATCTCCACCCAATGGGAACCATGTAAAAAATGCCAGTATACTTCCCCATTTATCAATTTTAATTTTAAATGCTAAAACCTTTTCTTTTTTAATCTTGAAATATTTTTCTATTTTTTTCCAATCACCTATTCTTCCGACAAAATATGATGTCATTCCACCAAGCCAATTACCAATTGTTGCAACAAAAATTGTAACTGGAAGGCTAAAACCTTTTACAATTAATATTCCTAAAATAACTTCAGGACTAAATGGAATAATAAATGTGGCAGCTAAAAAACAAGATATGAATAAACCTAAATATCCTAAATCTGTAAAGTATTCCATTTTAATTTTAAATTTATGCTATATTAAAATTATACTTTAAATTTTGATTTATATAGATTTAATAATTATTGTAATAATTCTTTATGCATTTATAAAGGGTGTTTCAAATGGATTTATAAATGAGATAGCATCCTTCCTAGGCTTATTTATCGGAGCTATTATTTCATATACATTTTCGGATGATTTGTCCAAAATAATTGAAAATTATATTGAAATTGATATTAAATTTCTAAATATTATCAGTTTTGTTTTATTATTCATTGTCACATCACTTTGCTTTACAATTGCAGGTAAATCCCTCACAAAACTGATTAAGTTTATTTCCCTAGGAACTATAAATAGAATATTAGGAGGTGTCTTTAGTTCTCTGAAATTTATTATTATAATTGTTTCAATTTCAATGGTAATAAATTATTTATCTGATCTTTTTTTGATTGAAATTATACCAGGTGATGAAGCAAATAATTCAAAAATTTATCCTGTGCTTTTAAAGATTGGTGATTTATTATTAGAGTTATTGGACAATAACTCTTTGACTATCTAATTAACCTGTAGGATGATGAAGTAAGCCATCCTTTATTTCCGTTTTTAAGCTCAATATAACTCCAATCATCAATCTTTTCAATAATATTCAATTTTGTTCCCTCATGTAAAGTATTTATTTCCTCTGATCTTAAATTTGGTTCTGTCCTTAAGTCAACCTGTTTATCAAATATAATTGCTGGATTGTCATTCACATAATTATTTTTTGAAATATTTGCTGCTATTAAGCTTAAAACAAAAAATAATGATAATGTTAATGCAGATATAAAATATCTTTTTTTGTTTAAAGGTGTTTTACTAATTAAATACAAAATTAAAAATATTACAGCAGTGAATTCAAAAAACACAAAAATATACTGCCAAATAGAATAATCAAATAAATTTATAATACTACTAAAAAAAGAATTGATTTGATTCTGAGGAAGTGGCTCAATTTTATCAATTAACATGTTTTGTGCAAAAGATAAATTATTGGTTATTTTTTCACTCTTTGGATTTAGTAGTAAAGCTTTTTCATAATAAAATATTGAGTTTGCAATATCGTTCAACTTATAATAGGAATTTCCCATATTGTAATATAGCTCTGACGAATGCTTACCATCTTTTATTATATCACCATAACTTTCAATTGCTTCTAAATATCTTCCCTGATTGTACAGATCATTTCCCTTATCAAATAACTCGGCGTTTTGACCGATACAAAATGAGAAAAACAACAAGGTTATAATGTTTAATTTCATGACTTTTCAATATTGGATATTACATCAACAGCTTTATCATAATCAACTTTCATTTCTTTTGATGAGGAGGGTGTATATCTAGCATACTCACAACTATTCAAAATTCCAATAAGTGAATCTATTACACTATCGGGAATGTTCTTTTTTGAAAGTTTTAATTTAATTTTTTCTTTTGAAAACTCTGTTGTCTGAAAATCAAATCTAGATTTTAAGAAGTTGAATAAAGCTTTCTCCAAAGAAATATAAAAAAGATCTGTATTCATTATATCATCCTTCGCATTTTCTAAAAACTTATATGCTAATTTTTTAGCTTCCTCTGCATTCTTCTCACTTTGCGAAATAGACTTCTTTTTGGTTTTCAAATAAATAAAAACACACATAATTAATACTATAGGCAAAATAATAATATAGTTAATATACTTATCTAAAATGCGATCGCTTTTACTTATGTTATCAAATTCAGAGTTAAGTTCAATAAAATTAAATTGCAGTGAATTTGAAACAATTTTATTATCCTCAACCGCAACATTACTATTATCATTTGAAACAATTGGCCCATCATAAACGTCAACAATTTCTTCATCACTAAATATTGTAGAATACTTATTTAATCTAGGATTAAAAAATGAGAACTTTACTCTTGGGATAGGATACTTACCTTGAAATTGTGGAACAATAGTATATGTATTTGAAATATTTCCATTCATGCCTGCTAAGCCTATTTTCACACTTTCTGAATATTCTGGATCATACTTTTCCAAAGATGATGGAACAATTAGATCAGGGATTGAAAATAATTTTAAATTTCCAGAGCCAGAAATTTTAAGTTCAACCTGAAAGGATTCTGTAGCTTTTAACTCATTCTTATTAGAATTTAATGAAATATTAAAATCTCCAACAGCACCAAAAAAATCTTCTGGTTTATTTTCTGTAGGTAAAGATTTAACGTTAACTACCTTTTTATTTGATGAAACTTTACTTGATGTTTGATTATAAATTATATTTCCAAAAAAATCTCTTCTGTTTGTAGGAACATCAATTGAAACGTCTAAAGTCATTGGATTAATTTCTAGTTTACCTTCCTTTTGTGGATAAAGCAATGTTTTTTTCCAGGTAACATAGTTATAGCTCTTCCCATTCAAAGAGGAACGCTTAATCTCTAATCTTGGAACATCAATTTTTTGTGACCAAAAGTTTTTAAACTCCGGCGAATCAATCTCCCCTAAATTTCTGACATTAATTTCTGGACTAAAAAATAATTTATATACTATGGAAATTGGTTCATTCAAATAGGGATTACTTTTAGATAATTCAGCAACAAGTTGAATATCATCATCAACTAGCTTACTTGTACTGTTTGGAGAAGCAGATGAATCAACAGCTTCAACAACTTGAATATCGACTGGTGAAGTTTTATATATATCTCCCTCAATTTCAATTGATGCCTGACCGATTGTAAACCTTCCTCTTTTTATTGGTGATAAAAAATAAGAGTATGTTTTTGAAAATGTTCTAGTCCCATTTATCCAGCTATTGCTAACTGACTGATTTGGACCTCCGACAATATTGAAACCTTCAAAGTTTGGAGGAGAAAAATTATCACCATCCTTATTCATTTTAAAATCTATCCTTAAGTTTTCATTTACACCAAGTTTGTTTTTACTAACCTCAGCTTCGAACTTAACCTGTGTCCATGTTAACGTGCAATAAAAAAATGTGAGTATTAACAAAAAATTATTTTTCATTCTACCAATCTTTCTTATTAGGTTTAGGGTTCCCTTTAAACTTTTTCTTATTAACTTTTTCTTGAACTTTTTTCTCTTCTTTGCTCATAGCTTCTAAAATACTTTTTAGTTGCTGAGGAGAAATTTCTTGTTTTGAAGGTTCTTTTTTCGGCTCTGATTTGTTATCCTGTTCTTTATCCTTCTTGTCTTTATCATCATCTTTTTCTTGATCTTTATTTTGATCCTTGTTTTTTTCTTTATCCTTATTGTCCTTATTGTCCTTATTATCTTTATTGTCCTTATTATTATTTTGATTTTTTAATAACTCTTTTGCTAGTACATAATTGTATCTTGTTTCTTCATCGTCAGGATTATTCAATAATGCTTTTTTAAAACTATCAACTGCTCCCTGATAGTTTTTATCATTCATAAATGTATTACCTAAATTATGATATGCTTTGTGCAGGTCTTCCTTATCATTTAACTTTTTGATTGATTTGTTATAACTGAATCTTGCCTCATTTGATAAATTATTTTTATATAGTGAATTACCTAAATTATAAGGTGCCTTATAATTTAAAGAATCAAAGGAAGTTGCTTTTCTATAATTATATTCAGCATCGGAAAAACGCTCCTTTTGAAATTCAAGATTACCGTCAAAAACAAAATTATTTGAACTCTTTTTGTCTTCATCTTGGGAAAAGCTGATAGCAAAAATAAAGAATAATGCAGTGAATAATCTAGTTGTTTTCATTGAACAAATTTAATTTTTCGATCCATTTAGTTTTTTTATCAAAAATAATTGAGTTAACTAAAAATAATAGTAATCCAGCACCCAAAAACCATTGAAATTGATCTTTAAAAGAGACAAATTGTTTAGATTCAAACTCCTTTTTATCCATCTCTTTTAATTCATTTATTATTTCATCAACTACTAAACTGGTGTTATCACCCTTTATATATTTTCCACTAGATTGAGTAGCAATTTTTTTTAATAATTCATCATTTAATTTTGTAATTACTACCTCTCCTTTATCATCTTTTTTATATGACTTTACAATATTATTTTCTTTAATTGGAATTGGTGCACCTTTAGTTGATCCAAGACCAACAGATAATATTATTATTCCACTATCGCTGAGAGTTGAAATAAACTGATTCTCATCATACTCGTGATCCTCACCATCAGATAAAATACATAGTACCCTATTGGTTTGATTTTCATCATCAAAATATCCTTTAGATAATTCAATGGCCTCAACAATTGATGTACCTTGAGAAGATAACATATCGGTATTCAAACTTTCTAAAAACATTTTAGCTGATGAAAAATCATTAGTTATTGGTAAAACAGGAATTGCGGTAGATGCATATGCAATGATACCAACTCTATCAGATCCAAGCTTATTGAAAATCTCTGAAACTAATCTTTTAGCTTTAAAAATTCTATTAGGTGCAATATCCTCTGCTAACATACTTTTAGAAACATCTATGGCAAAAACTATATCTACACCCTCTCTTTTTACTGTTTTTAATTCAGTCCCAATCTTTGGATTAACTAAACCAAATACCAAAATGGAAATTATCAGTAA
>CACCIQ010000008.1 GCA_902546095.1 uncultured Bacteroidota bacterium | reverse complement strand
AAATGACATATCTAATAAGTTTGATTTTTTTATTGAAGGATTAACTCCCAGAATTACAATTAGCGGAGAAGTTGGTTACAAATTAAAATCAAATAATTATACAATACGAGGAGTTGGACCTTCAAATCAAGATAGTGAAATGAATGTGGTGATGTTTGGAAGATATATTAATGAGTTAGATGTTTTAAATAATGAAAAAAATGTTGTTTTAGGCAGATTAGTTAAACAAGATCTTTTTGGTGATGAGGATGCCATTGGTAAATACGTTAGCGGAGGTGGAAGATCTTGGAAAGTTGTTGGTGTTTATCAAGATGATGGAGGGGATAATGAAGAAAGAATTATCTATACAGCATATACTACTCTTCAAAAGATCCTGAAAAACACGGATAAGGTGAATTCAATTATTCTATCATATAAACCATCAATTGGGTATGATGGTGCGCTTGAGCTTGAAAAAAAATTGAAATCATTTCTAAAAAATAAAAAGAAAGTAGATCCATCTGATCCAAGAGGATTAAGACTAAGAAGTGCAGCAAAAGACATGAAAGATAATCAAGATTTTTCTATGGCTTTGAATTATATCATAATCTTTGTTGGAATAGGAACTCTGCTAGCTGGAATAATTGGAATATCAAATATTATGGTTTTTGTTATTAAAGAAAGAACCAAAGAATTTGGAATAAGAAAAGCTGTTGGTGCAACACCATCATCAATAGTTTGGATGGTATTACAAGAATCAATTTTTATAACAACAATTTCAGGTTATATTGGATTATTCATTGGGGTAGGCTTTTTATCAGCTCTTGGCGATACATTAAAAGAAGAATTTTACATTACAGATCCTTATGTAGATTTGAATACAGCGATTTTAGCAACTGTAATGTTAATTATTTTCGGTGCAATTGCAGGTTATATTCCAGCTAAAAGAGCTTCAAAAATCAAACCTATTTTAGCTTTAAATGATAAGTAAATGAAAGAGTTATTTTCAAAAGATACATGGCAAGAAATTTTTGGATCTATTCAAAAAAATAGAACAAGAACAATTATTACTATGATTGGTGTACTTTGGGGAATATTCATTTATATAACTTTAGCAGGAGCTGCAAAAGGACTTGACAATGGTTTTGAAAAAGCCTTTGCATCCATTTCATCTAATAGTTTATTCGTCTGGGGACAATATACTTCTCTTCCTTATGCTGGATATAAAGCAAGACGTGGTATTCAATTAAAAACAACAGATGTTTCTATTATTAAAAAGAGAGTTCCTCAAATTGAATTTATCGCCCCAAGAAATGTTAGAGGAGTTTTTGGATCTGCAGGTGGTAATGTAGTTAGAAAGTCTAAATCCGGAACTTATGCTGTATATGGTGAGTACCCCGAATATATAAAGATTGCCACTACAAAAGTTTTTGATGGAGGAAGATTTATTAATGAAACTGACATGAATAATAGTAGAAAAGTTTGTGTAATTGGTGAAAGAACTGTTGAAGAATTATTTGAAGAGGATGAAAATCCAATTGGGGAATATATAGCAATCAACAATATCTCCTTTAAAGTCATAGGAGTCCATAAGTTTGTTCAAGGGGGAGGTTTTGGTGATGATGGTGACATATATATTCCGTTTGTAACATTTAAAGATTTATTTAATACAGGCGAAGATGTGGGGTTTTTTATGATGTCAGCATATGATGATAGTGATGTTGTTCAAGTTGAAAAAGAAGTGAAAGCTGTATTAAAAGACATAAAAGATATTAATCCAAAAGATGATGAGGCACTAGGCTCATTTAACTTAGGAAAAGTTTTTAGAGACACCGTAAATTTTGTTGATGGTTTGTCATTTCTGTCTCTAATAGTTGGAATTGCAACCATACTTGCAGGTGTTATAGGTATAGGTAATATTTTATTAATATCTGTAAAAGAAAGAACAAAAGAAATTGGAATTAGACGAGCATTAGGTGCAACTCCAAAGCAAATAAGAAATCAAATAATTACAGAATCTGTTTTCTTAACAATCTTATCTGGAATAATTGGAATTATTTTAGGAACATTAATCCTCTATGGTATTAATGTAGCAACTGAGGATTTATCAGATTTTCCTTATACAAATCCAACTGTTCCATTAAAGTTTATTTTTGGAGCATTAGCTCTTATGATAATATTAGGTACATTAATTGGTATGCTACCTGCTCAAAAAGCTGTTAGTATAAAACCAATTGATGCTCTAAGAGAAGAATAATAATTTAAATTTATAATATGAAATATTTAAAATATTTTGGAATAGGCGCAATCATACTAGGATTTTTATTTTCTATGGCCTATTATATCAAAACGAATAGTAGATCTGCTATTACATATGAAACCTCTAAACTATCAAAACAAACGATTGAGGAAAAAATTGTTGCTACTGGAAGTGTTGTTCCTGAGGATGAAGTTAATATTGTTCCTCAAATCAGTGGAATTATAGATGAAATTTTCGTGGAAGAAGGAGATGAGGTAGTTGCTGGTGATTTATTAGCAAAGATTAAAGTAGTTCCAAATGAACAATCACTTAACAGCGCAGAAGGAAGAGTAAAAACAGCAAGAATAGTTTTAAATAATTCTACAAAAGAATTTGAAAGAAATAAAAAGTTGTTTGATAAAGGAGTAATATCAGAACAGGATTTTAATACAGTGGAATTAAGGTATAATCAAGATCAACAAAATTTAGAAAATGCTCTTTCAGATTTACAAATTATCAGACTTGGATCTGTTGGAGGGTCTGCACTTACTAATACAAATGTTAGATCCACAGTCTCAGGGACAGTATTACAGGTTCCAGTTAAAGAGGGTGACCAAGCAATAGAAGCTAATACATTTAACCCAGGGACAACTATAGCGACGGTAGCTGACTTGAATAAAATGATTTTTGAAGGTAGAGTTGACGAGGGAGAGGTTGGTAAATTAGAAATTGGAATGGATCTTAAAATTTCATTGGGTGCAATTGAAGAAAAAGAATACGATGCAAAATTAACACTTATAGCACCTAAAGGTATTGAAGTTGCTGGTGCTATTCAGTTTAAAATTGAAGGTGAAGTATTTTTAGATGACGAATATGTTGTTAGAGCCGGATATAGTG
This sequence comes from uncultured Bacteroidota bacterium, assembly GCA_902546095.1. Taxonomy (GTDB): domain Bacteria; phylum Bacteroidota; class Bacteroidia; order Flavobacteriales; family Flavobacteriaceae; genus Eutrophosalina. The sequence goes on along the minus strand of CACCIQ010000008.1, from coordinate 38,459 downwards.
CCAATGCAACAATAATTACTGATGTAAAAAAAGATATATTGTCAATTAATGAATCATTATTACAATTTGATAATTCAACAAAAAAACCTTTTGTCGAAGTCCAAATATCAGGTCAAAAGTTTGAGAGAAAGGATATTGAACTTGGTATTTCTGATGGAGTCTATGCTGAGGTCCTAGGTGGTGTTTCTGAGAGTGATAATATAAAGATTTGGAATAAAACTGAGCCACTAAAAAGAGGTGATGTTGAAGAACAAGAATATAAATACGACAACTAATTATGAAGAATATATTTATTCTACTATTAACCTTATTTTTTTCATTTTCGTATACTCAGGAAAAATGGACACTTGAAATGAGTGTTAAAAGAGCTATTGATGAAAATATCTCAATAAAACAGTCTGAACTCGATTATGTTGACTCAGAAATAAACAGAAAAAATGCGGTTGGTAATTTTATCCCGAACATTAATATTGGAAGTTCTCACTCTTGGAATGTCGGACTAAACCAAAATATAACAACTGGTCTACTCGAGAATATTACAACACAATTCTCATCAATGAATTTGAACCTTGGTGTTGATATTTACAATGGGTTGAAAAATATAAAACAGTTGCATTTGGCAAACTTAAGAATTCTTTCAAGCCAATATCAATTAGCTGATATGAAAGAAAATATATCACTACTAGTTGCGAATTCATATTTACAGATATTATTCAATAAAGAGTTCATTAAAATTCAAGAGTCACAATTAGAAATCTCAAAAAGTGAGGTTGAAAGAGCAAAAGAATTAGTTAGTAATGGTGTTATCCCGAAAGGTGATTTGTTTGAATTTGAAGCTAATCTAGCCAGTGTTGAAAAAACTTTAATTGATGCTCAAAACAACTATACTCTTTCAAAAATTGCTCTTGCTCAACTTTTGTTATTAGATGACTATAATAATTTTGAGATTGCTGATGAGGAGTATGACTTAGAAATATCAAGTATTTTGGATAAATCACCACAAGAAATTTTTGCTGTGGCTGTTAGTAACCGAAATGAAATAAAGCTTTTTGAAACAAATCTTGAAATTGCAAAAAAGAATTTAGAATTTAACAGAAGTCTTCTGCAACCTAGGCTTTCAGCATTTTACTCATATAGTACTCGAATTGCATATAGCGATAGGCTAATTGGTACAGGTGAATTTCAAAATGTTCCTATTGGATTTGTCGAAAATACAAATCAAAGAGTTTTAACTCCTGTGCAATCGACTAGGGTCGTTGGTGCGAAATCGTTCAGTGAGCAATTTGACAACAATGCAGGACAAAATTTTGGATTAAGTCTTTCTATTCCAATTCTTAATAATTTTTCTGTTAAATCAAATGTTAATCGAAGTAAGGTTAATATCTTAAGAAATGAAAATCAATTGCTACAAAAGAAATTAGATTTAGAAAACACAATAAATCAAGCTCATAATGATGCGAAAGGTGCATTAAAAGCTTATGCTGCATCCAAAAAATCTTTAGAGTCAAGAGAACTTTCATATGAGTATGCAAGAGAAAAGTTTGAGCTAGGTGCAATGAATTCCTTTGATTTTACTCAGGTAAAGCAAAGATTTGAATCAGCACAATCAGATTTGATTACAAGTAAATTTGATTTGATATTTAAAATTAAAGTTCTTGAATTTTATTTTGGTGTCCCCCTTTCAATTGACTAATAATTAAATGTCCCACATACTTAATATTGAAACTTCCACTACAAATTGTTCTGTTTCATTATCTTTTGAAAATGATTTGGTTGATTGCATAGAGCAAGATTCTTTAAATTATTCCCACTCAGAGAATCTTCATGTTTTTATAAAAGAATTATTAAATAAAAATAATACTGAATTCAATCAATTAAGTGCAATTTCAGTAAGCAGAGGACCAGGATCATATACAGGTTTAAGAATTGGATTATCTGCTGCGAAAGGTTTATGTTATGGGCTAGATATTCCCTTAATCTCTATTTCATCATTAAAAATATTAGCTAACTCGATAAAATATGATGGATTTATTGTATCAACAATGGATGCTCGAAGAGATGAAGTTTATTCATGCATATATGACTCAAATCTTAATGTGATCAGGGAAGAAAAACCTGAAATAATCAATCATAAATCATTTATAGATATTTCAAAAAATAATAAATTATTATTTATTGGTGATGGTCAATTTAAATGCAAAGAATTAATTAATACTAATGATAATTTTTCTTTTGAAAGTTCAATTTTAAGACCAACGTCTAAAAATATGATTGATTTAGCATTTGATAAACTTAAGAATAGTGATTTTGAAGATTTAGCTTATTTTGAACCCATATATCTTAAAGAATTTAGAACAAATTAATATTACCCATTAATTGCGATAACATTTGAAATTTTTCCTGGTAGATAATCCTTTAGCATAGATTCGATTCCATTTTTTAAAGTAAATGTTGATGAGGGGCAACCACTACATGCTCCTTGTAAAATAACTTTAACCTCTTTACTATTACTATCATAAGATTGAAAAAGAATATTACCTCCATCGGATGCGACAGCCGGTTTTATTTGATCATCAATTAATTTTGCTATTTCTTTCGATATTTCATCCATATTTTCAAAATCGATTGATTCATTTTTATCATCTTCTATATCAAATTTCGAATCTATAATTTCATTACCATCTCTGATATATGAAAGAATAAATTCCCTAATTTCCATTATGTGGTTATCCCAAGAATTTTCCTTCTTAATTGTAATAGAAATAAAATTAAAATCAATGTATAATTCACTAATAAAATCGTGATTAAATAATGCTTTGGCAATACTACAGTTTTGTGCACTTTCAATTGATTTAAACTCATGAGAAGTATTAACTAATCTTTTATTAGCAACAAATTTAATCACACTTGGATTAGGTGTATTTTCAGCATAAATTGTAATAGGATTAGATGGTTTAAAAATTAATCCTCCTCCGTTTAAAAAATTTTCAATTTGCTCTTTGACCTCATCTTGGACATCAACCCAATCCAAAAAATCTAACTTTTCTATTAATATTAAATGTTTGTCAAGAGTAATAGATTTTATAAAAGGCAAGAAAAACAAATTCTTGATTAAAGGAAATTGCTCTGCTTTCTTATCATCATTGAAAACAATTCTTTCTTGAAAGATTTCTAAATCACTTGAAAGAACAAGCAGATTTTTATCCTCACTTTCTAAAATTTCAAAATTAAATTTCACGATTCAAAATTAAATATTTCATACTTATTTTCTAAAATTTTATTTATAGTTGAATTATCTGGAGAGGAATTAAAAAAAGTATGATTTGAGTTATTAGAAGTTCTAGAATTAATGAGTTTATTGATTTCTAATATATTTTTTAATTGTAAGGCTACGGCTTCATTACAATCAATAACATTAATGTCTTTAACAATTTTCTTAATAAGAGGTTTAATAAAAGGGTAATGAGTACAACCTAATACAATTTGATCAACTCCAAAATCAATCATTGGCTTTAGATATTTTATAAGTAAGTTATTCAGATCACAGCCGTCAAATATTCCTTTCTCTATAAGCTCTACTAATCCATCCCCATCTTTTTTAATTAACTCAACTTTGTCTAAATGGCTGGATGATGTTTGTGAAAACAAAGTGCTAGACAGAGTCCCTTTTGTTGCCAAAATACCGATTTTCCCACTTACAGAATTTAATGCTGCAGGTTTGATCGCTGGCTCGATACCAATGAATGGTACATCAAAATTTTTTCTAAGAAGAGAAATTGAATTTGTAGTGGCTGTATTGCAAGCAACTACAATTGTTTTACAACCTTTACTTATTAAAAATTCGGTGTTTTTAATACAAATTTCATTTAAATATTCTATCGATTTATTTCCATAAGGGCAGTTTCTAGAATCCGATAAGTAAACTGTATTCTCATTTGGAAGGATTTCATTTACTGTCATCCAAAGAGATATCCCACCAATTCCAGAATCAAAAAAGCCTACGGGAGAAGAGCTCATAAAAAAAACTATCCCTAAAAATAAGGATAGTTTTTTAAAAATAATTTCTCTTATATATTTTAAAAACCTAATTCAGTTTTTACTTCAGCCATGAGGTCTTTTCCCTCAAATAAAATAAGTGCTCCACCAGGTGTAGCATCAATTACATAATCAAAACCTTGAGCTTTTGCAACCTTTTGAATTGCAGCTCTAGCTTTCTCAATTAATGGTCTTAATAAATCTTGCTGCTTTTGTTGAATATCTTGAGCTGCTGTCTGTTGATATTGCTGAATATTTTGCTCCATACCCTGCAATTCCTTCTGACGAGCTTGATTAGTTACTTCAGTTTGATTTTGAGCATCTGCTGAATATGTCTGTAACTTAGTTTGATATTCTTTCATAGAAGCTTCGATTTCAGTTTGATAAGTTTTTTGGAGTTTCTCAATTTGAGCCTGTGCTTCTTTGACTTCAGGCATTTGGCTAATTAGTGATTGAGAGTCTATGTGAGCAACTTTACTTTGGGTAAAGCCAAAACTACAAACTGATAGGAAAAATACAAATGTTAATGATTTTAAATAATTCATACTATTTACTTTTTAAGTTATTTCTTTTAATTCTTAATAAACTGTCCCTTTTTATTTTTCTTAATTCTTTTAATTTTGAGATAGAATCTCTTCTGCTTTGAATCTTTTCCTCAAGTGCCTTCTTCCTGTCATCTTCAAAGGTAATCTGAAGGTTTTCTATCTTTTCCTGTCTTAAAATGCTTTTTAAAACTAGCTCGCTAATATCGTATTTTTTTTCCGAATATAGCATAATTATAGCTGATGATTTGTCAAAAATAAAATCAAATTTATTTTTTTCAGCGATTTTCTGAACAATTGCAAGTACCTCATCCTGAATTGGTTGAATAAGAGTTTTCTCTTGAATTAACCAATCCCCTTCAGCTCCGAAACGTTTTTGAATATATTCATTAAGTTGTTTTTCATCAAAATCAATTTCATCCTTAAGATTTTGATATATTTCATCAGGGATTAATGGCTTTTTAATTTCTAACTCTTCATTAGCAACCTTTATCGATAATTTTCTGGATTCAATCTCTTTTCTCCATAAATCAAGCTTTATATTATACTCCTCATTAGCAGAGTTGTAATCATCTAAATTGGCAAGAATGTAATCCATATTGATATAACCAACTCTGAGCTGTTTTTGTGAAAAAATTTCAGAGACATACAGTAAGACAAATACGAAAAAAAATATAGATTTTTTGTTTAGGTAAAACATGATTTAAATACTAAAACTGTTGTCCAATTACAAAGTGGGTTTCCCAACCATTAGGCTCTAAATTAAATTCATTGACAGAGTCAAGTCCATATCCAAAGTCAATTCCAAGAAGTCCAAATGCAGGCATAAAAATTCTAAGACCTAATCCAACGGATCTCTTTCCATTAAAAGGGTTAAATTCTCTAAAATTATTATATCCTTGTCCTGTTTCCATAAACGTCAAACCAAATATTGAAGCAGCAGGCTTTAGTGTAATTGGGTACCTAAGTTCCAATGAGAACCTGTTATATATAGTGGAACCATCCTGACTTGACAAACTCTGGTTAGGATAACCTCTTAAGGAAATTGTTTCTCTACCATCCATAGCATACTGAGACATACCATCACCCCCTAAAAAGAATCTGTCAAAAGGTATCACGCCTCGATCATTATTAAATGCTCCTAAAAATCCGAATTCTGTATGGGTTCTAAGAACTAACTTATCAAATAGTCTTGTATACCATGAGCCTTTAAATTTGATTTTGTAAAATTCAAGCCATTTGAATTTTTCTTGTTCAATTTTTGCAGGATCTGGATTTCCATCATCATCCTGAAATTTTTCTAAATCTCCCAAATTAGCATAGTCTACACCGTTCCATAGTGAATATGGTAAAGAAAATCTTGCACTTAAAACAAATTCTGATCCACCAAGAGGGAAAATTGGATTTGTGAAGGTATTATTTCTAGATAAAGCTACTGTATAAGATAAATTATTTGAGCTACCATCTCCAAATGGAAATAATCCAGTGTAGTAGTTGTTTAGATTATAATACTGATAGGCTAAAGATTGAGATAATGTAAAGTAATCATCAGGAATTCTTAATCTTTTTGCTAAACCAATACTTGCTCCAGTGATTTCAAATGAGGCACTTTTATCAACTCTCCCCGTAAAATAATTATATCTATATTGTTTTGTATGAGAAAAAGAAGTTGAAAATTGTACAGGCTGTACTCCACCAAACCAAGGATCTGATAAAGATGCGCTATATACCCTGTAGAATCTATTAGCTTGTAATCTCAATGAAACAGCTTGACCATCTCCTCTTGGCACAGGCTTCCATGCTTTCGGGTCTTTCATACCTTTCAATGAAAAATTATTAAATGATAATCCAATAGTTCCAATAAAACCTCCACCACCATAACCACCTTGAAGTTCAACTTGGCTAGCTCCTTTTGGGACTAGTCCATATTCAATATCAACTGTTCCATTATTAGGATCGACATTTTTAAAATCAGGACTAATTTGCTCAGGATCAAAAAACCCTAACTGTCCTAATTCACGAACTGTTCTAACAACAGCATCCTTACTGTAGAGTTCACCTGGCTTAGTTCTTAATTCTCTATAGATAACATTATCATTAGTAACTGTGTTACCAACAACCGAAATTTTATTAAAAAAAGCAGGTTTTCCCTCTGTAATTCTAATTTCAAAATCTATTGTATCATTTTCAGCCGCAATTTCAACTGCATTTACACTTGAGAATAGATATCCATTGTTTTGATACAGGTTTGTTAGATCCTCACCATCTGGCTTTGAGTTATCTGATATTCTTTTTTTTAGTAAAACTCCATTGTAACTATCTCCTTTAAATAAACCCAAAACACGTGCTAATTGTTCATTAGAATAAACTGAGTTTCCTAAAAATTTTATATCTCCAAAATAGTATTTATTACCCTCCGCTAAATCAATATCCAAATCAATCAGGTTGCCATTAATTTTGACAGTATCAAGAAGAATTCTAGCGTCTCGATAACCTTTTTCTTTGTAAAAGTCAATAATTGATGTAAGATCTTCCTCATAATCATTTTCAATATATTTTGACTTTTTCCAAAATCTTCCTAATAGCTTGGATTTGGTATTTTTCATCTGCTTTTTAAGCTTCTTGCTCTTAAACAATTCATTTCCTGTAAAATTTATACTATTGATTTTTACTCTTTCACCTAAATCAACATCAATAACCATTCTCTCACTGTTTAGACCTAAAGTATCAGGTATTGTATTGATATTTACTTTTGTATTTAAAAAACCATTCTTTCTATATTTATTGACAATGTAATTTTTTGTTGTTTCAATAAAGTTTTCTGTAATTTTTTGTCCTTTTTTTATTTCAATATCCGTTTCAATTGTTTCTGATTTTGACTTTCTAATACCTGTTATTTTATAATCTGAAAGAGAGGGTAACTCCACAATATTTATTTCAATACTAGCCTTATCACCATCAATTTTTGTTACGTAAAAATTAATATCGCTGAATAATTCGAGCTTCCAAAGCTTATTTATTACCTGACTAATTTCTTCTCCAGGAATTCGGATACTTTGGCCAGTAAATAGACCCGTATAAGTAACCACTGTCTGTTCATTAAATGTTTTGAGTCCTGTTACATTAATTTCATCAAGTACATAAAAGTTTCCTTTGACAAAATCATTTTCTTGCGAATAGGATAATTTTGAAGTCACAAATAAAAAGACTAAAAATAAGCTTGTTATTATTTTAATTTTAAACTTTTCCAAATCTTCTAGCTCTATTTTGATATTCAATAACTGCTCCGTAGAAGTGTTTTTTCTTAAAATCTGGCCATAAAAGCTCAAGAAAAAACAATTCTGCATAAGAAATTTGCCATAATAAGAAATTACTCACTCTTATTTCTCCGCCTGTTCTTATCAATAGATCAACATTATCTAAATTTCGAGTGTAAAGATGGTCATTTATTATGTTTTCATCAATATTTTCAAGAGAAATTATGTTTTTTTTAACTTTATTTGAAATTGATTTTACAGCTTCTATTATTTCTTGCTTTGCCCCATAACTTATTGCTAAGTTTAATTTAAGTCCAGTATTATTGCTTGTTTGATCAACAGCTTCCATTAATCTCTCTCTAGTTGAATTTGGAAGCAAATCCTTTTGACCAATCACACTAAGCTTTATGTTATTTTTATTTAAGTTTTCTAATTCACTATCAATTGAGTTAAATAATAAATGCATTAAAGCCTTTACTTCAGCTTCCGGTCTTTTCCAATTTTCCATTGAAAAGACATATAAAGTCAAATTTTTCACCCCAATATCAATTGATGCTTCAATTGTATCTCTTACTGAATTTACACCGTTGTTATGTCCAAAAAATCTTTCCTTGCCAATTTTTTTTGCCCACCTACCATTGCCATCCATAATCACTGCTACATGATTTGGAATTTTAGACTTATTTATCTTTTTTAATATATCATCTGGTACAGTCGCACTCATAATTTCCAAATAAATATGTTAATGTAATTCCACTGTAGACATACCAGTCCTGACTTAAATTACTTCCAAAAGGTCCTTGTGAATATAAACTACTATCATCAAATTTTGGATTACTACCATCAAGATTTTCAGAGAAACTATGCTTAGCAGAAATTTCAAGACCAACCACAAATGAATTAAGTGGTTTCATTTTTATACCAACTGTTATTGGCAAAGCCAAATCATTATCTTTTCCATATGCTTGAGCCTCATTTATTCCAATAGGATAATGTAAAGCATCAAACCTTATTAGAGATATTCCAGTATGTATGTAAGGTGTAAATTCAAAATTATTTGATGATGTTTCAAATTCTAAAAAATTAAAATCTAATCCAATATGAAACTCTTGCATAGTATTTTTAAAATATTTACCTCTTTCTACCCTGTAATCAGCAGATCCTTTCCAAAAATCACTTGATTGAATTGTGGCAAAATTGAAACCAGCTTTTATTGCAAACCTGTTTGATAAATTTTTTCTGTAAAATATCCCAATTACTGAATTGGATACATCTTCAACATCTTCACTAATATTTTTGACTGAAAAAGGATTAATATATGTTGTGGGGCCAACATCACCAATATAATTTGTCCCTCCAAAAAAAAATCCAATTTCATTATCCTGCGACTTTAGCTCAGTCGAAAACAATACCATAAATAAAAGGATATATGTATACTTTTTATAATTCAATCTAATTTCTTTTATCCTTACCCCAAAGTAATTTTTCTTTCAAAGATTCGTAAAAACTATTATTTGAGAAATGGGCAATATTAAAATTAAAATCTGCCTTTTCAATTTTAATTTTTGTATCGTTTTCAATAGTAAAAATATTTGAATCAATGGAAAGTAAGTGATTTTTTTCCCTTCCTGAAACACTTAACTCAATTTTTGTCTTATCTGAAATAACAAGAGGCCTCACATTTAAATTGTGAGGTGAAATTGGTGTCAAAACAAATGATGCACTAGTTGGCGAAATAACAGGACCTCCGCAACTTAAGGAGTATCCTGTTGATCCTGTTGGGGTGGAGACTATTAATCCATCTGCCCAGTATGTATTTAAATGATTTCCATCTAAACTTGTTTTGATGTTTATCATCGATGTTGTATCCTTTCTTACAACACTTACTTCATTTAATGCATAAGGAAAAATGGAATCATTAATACCAATTTCATCAGAATTAACTTTTATAAGTGTTCTATTTTCAATATTATAATCTTTTTCAAATATTTTATTAATTGAATCATTAATATTTTCTTTTTTACTTGTTGCTAAAAATCCTAAATTTCCTGTATTTATACCCATTACTGGAATATCAAGATCTCTTACAAACTCTATTGATCTGAGAAAGGTTCCATCTCCGCCAATACTTATCATTATATCAATTGATGAATTCAAGTCATTTGATGTTTCAAAGGGGACTAGGTTCAAATTCTCTATATTTTCTAGACCATCTAAGATTTTTTTTTCAATAAAAAATTTGGATTGCTTAGCATGTTTAGATGAAAAAAAAGAATTGATTACATTTTTTGTTGATTCATTAATTTCTCGAGAAAATAAAGCAACTACCATGTGAAAAGATTATTATTACAAATTAACTAAAAATTATACATAAGACCTTCTTAAACTTTGTATTTTTGCCGAGTATACCATGACAAAATTAAGTGTTAATATCAATAAAATAGCAACATTAAGAAATTCCAGAGGAGGTAATTATCCTGATATAATTAGTATGGCAATGGATATACAAAATTTTGGAGCTAATGGGATAACCATTCATCCAAGACCTGATGAAAGACATATAAGATATCAAGATGCGATAGATCTTAAAGAGGTTGTATTTACTGAGTTAAATATTGAAGGTAATCCAGTCGATAAATTTATAGATCTTGTATTAAAGGTAAAACCTTATCAGGTTACCTTAGTACCTGATGCTGAGGATGCGTTGACATCTGATGCTGGTTGGGATACCAAAAAAAATCATGAATATCTTAAAGGTATTATTGAAGTTTTTAAAAAAAATAATATCAAAACCTCAATATTTGTTGATCCAAACTTAGAATCAGTTGAATATGCAAAAAAAACCAATTGTGATGCGATAGAATTATATACAGAATTGTATGCAAAAAACTTTAAAGAAAAAAAAGCTGAAACTATTAAACTTTACACTGAATGTTCAAAGCTTGCGAATGACTTAGGTTTGATGGTTAATGCTGGTCATGATCTTAATTTAGAAAACATTAAATATTTTTCACAAAATATGCCTTTTCTCAATGAGGTATCAATTGGTCACGCCTTAATTAGTGAATCTATCTATTTAGGCATTGAAAATGTAATCAACTTGTACATAGATAAATTAAGTTGATGATTCTAAATAGTAAAGTATTAGGCTCAAGCAAAAAGAAAATTATAATACTTCATGGCTTTTTAGGATCTCTTGATAACTGGATTACTTTTTCTAAAAAAATTTCAGAAAATAATTTTGAAGTTCACTTACTAGACCAAAGAAATCATGGAAAAAGCTTTCATTCTAATGAATTTAATTATGAATTAATGGTTAAAGATCTACATGAATACATGTCTAAATTTAACATTAATAGTGTTTCAATAATTGGTCATTCAATGGGAGGCAAGACCGCAATGTTATTTAGTTTAATTTATCCTGATCTAGTAGAAAAACTTATCGTTGTTGATATACTTCCAGTTAGTTATAATAAAACTTATGACTTAATTTTTGATTCGTTATTAAGTATAAATCTTAAACAAATTAAATCAAGAAATGAGTTTAATTTACATTTAAAAAAATATTTTGATGATCATGGATTTATTTTATTTTTATCAAAAAATTTAAAGAGGTCATTGGATGGAAGTTTTGAATATAAATCCAATATTAAGGTTTTACAAAAAACATATTCTAATGTAACTTCTTCTATCTATTATCACAAAGAATACGTAAAGGAAGTTCTGTTTATAAAAGGTGAAAATTCAGATTACATAGACTCAGAAAATTTAAAGATTACATCTAAACTATTTCCTAATTATAAGTTAACTGAAATCAAAAATGCTGGACATTGGATTCACCACGAAAATCCAGATGATTTTTTTTCAATATGTTTAAATTATTTATAAACTAAATTAGTTGCTGCAAACTTCAAAAAAGATTACTTTTGAGCGCTATTTTGACAAATGAATATCGATTTAAAAAAGAAAAATAAAGAATTATCTATAATCACTCTTGAAATTTCAAGTCAAGATTATAAGGACAAAGTAGAATCAATCTTAAATGATTATAAGAAAAAGGCTAATGTTCCTGGATTTAGAAAGGGTTTTGTTCCATTAGGAATGATAAAAAAACAATATGAATTACCTGTAAAAGTCGATGAAATCAACAAATTAGTTCAGAGTGAATTATCAAAGTATATTACAGAAAATAATCTTTCAATTTTAGGAAATCCTATTCCAAGTGAAAATGATGATATTGATTGGAAAAAAAACGATATAATATTTAATTTTGATGTCGCTAACAAACCATCCTTTAAATTAAATTATAAACTCAAAAAACCAATAACTCATTATCAAATACTTGCTGGTGATTTAATGATAAAAAATCAAATTGAATCATATCAAAGTCAATATGGTAAATTAATTTCTGTCTCAAAAATTGAAGATAATGTTAATGTTATTGGTAATTTTTCATCAGAAGAATTAGATTTTATAAAAGAGGCTAATTTTTTAGCATCTCAGCTTTCAAAGACAACTTTCAAAAAATTTTTGAAACTTAAAGTTGGTGAGGAGATAAAAATAAATCCAAAGGAAGTTTTTGATGATAAAGATGATCTAAATAAATTAACAGGTTTAGATGAAAATAGTTTAAATAAGATTAATGAGATTAGTTTTAAGCTACAAGAATTAAATAAAAATCAAAAGGCGGAAGCTAATGAAGATTTATTTAAAAAAGTTTATCCAAATGATTCAATAAAAAATTTAAAGGATTTTAAATCAAAAATTAAAACTGATATTGAAAAACAATTTATTAATCAATCTGATCAGAAATTTTTAAATGATGTTACTGAGGCAGTAATAGATTCCTCAAAAATAAATCTTCCAAAAGATTTTCTAAAAAGGCTAATGAAGCTCAATTCTAAGGAATCATTAAACGATGAAGAATTAGAGAAAGAGTACTTGAATTCAGAAAAAGGGATAAAGTATCAGCTAATTGAAGAGAAAATAATCAATGAAAATGATATAAAAATTAATATTGATACCATAAAAGAATTTGCGACCAACATGATAAAAAATCAAATGGCTGCATATGGGCAAAAAAATCCTGATGAAAAGGAATTGAACTCAATACTTCAAAGAATTATGTCTAACCAAGATGAAGTTAAAAGGATAAGTAATCAAATGATCAGTGAAAAATTATTATTGATTTACAAGGAAAAAGTGAACAAAAAGATAAAAAAAGTTTCTTATGAAGAGTATATTGAAATAGCCTACAAGAAAAATAATTAACTTTATAACATGAATTATTCAGAAGAATTTAAAAAATATGCTACAAAACATCATGGTGTAAATTCCATGTATTATGACAAAATCATTAGTAGCATGACGCCTTATATTATTGAAGAAAGACAACTTAATGTTGCTCAAATGGATGTGTTTTCTAGGCTTATGATGGATAGAATAATTTTTTTAGGCACTGCAATTAATGACTCGGTTGCAAATATTATTCAAGCTCAATTATTATTCCTTGAAAGTACTGATAAAGAAAAAGATATACAGATTTACATCAATTCGCCTGGAGGATCTGTTTATGCTGGGCTTGGTATTTATGATACTATGCAATTTATTGGACCTAATGTTGCTACTATTTGTACTGGAATTGCCGCTTCAATGTCAGCAGTTCTTTTATGCGCTGGTGAGAAAGGTAAAAGATCTGGTTTGACTCATTCAAGAGTTATGATACATCAGCCTCTAGGTGGAGCTCAAGGCCAAGCATCAGATATTGAAATCACTGCAAGAGAGATTGGTAAATTAAAGAAAGAATTATATGAAATTATAGCTAGTCATACTGGTCAGAAATATGATAAGGTGTATGAAGATTCTGACAGAGATTATTGGATGAAAGCACCGGAAGCTAAAAAGTATGGGATGATTGATGAAGTGCTCTCCAAAAAATAACTTAATAAATGTCTGAAGATAGATTATCGTGCTCATTTTGTGGATTAAATAAACTACAAACAAAAATACTAGTAGCAGGTCAAGATGCTCATATTTGTGATCAATGTATTGAACAAGCCTTTTCTATTTTAAATCATCAAAATAAATCAAATGAATCTTCAATTAATATTGAAAAAAGCGAACTAATTAACCCCAAGGAAATAAAACAATATCTTGATGATTATGTGATTGGACAAGATTATTCTAAAAAAGTTATCTCTGTTTGTGTATACAATCATTACAAAAGAATCAATCAAAAAATAAGTGATGATAATATTGAAATTGAGAAAAGTAATGTTATAATGGTTGGGCCTACGGGAACTGGAAAGACTCTTATAGCTAAAACTATTTCAAAAATGCTTGATGTTCCTTTAGCAATTGTTGATGCTACAGTTTTGACGGAGGCTGGCTATGTTGGTGAGGATGTAGAAAATATTTTAACAAGACTATTACAAGCGTCTGACTACAATATTGAAAAGGCTGAGAAAGGAATTATTTTTATTGATGAAATTGATAAGATTTCAAGAAAAAATGATAATCCTTCAATCACGAGAGACGTATCTGGTGAAGGAGTTCAACAAGCTCTTTTGAAGCTAATGGAAGGTACGGTTGTAAATGTCCCACCAAAAGGTGGTAGAAAACACCCTGACCAAAACTTCATTAAATTAAATACTTCCAATATATTATTTATAGCTGGGGGAGCATTTGATGGAATTGAAAAAATAATTTCTAAAAGATTAAATATGAATGCCGTTGGATTTAAAAATTCTAAGCTTAAATCTGTCGTACAGTCTAATCAAATAGTTAAAAATATTATTCCAAATGACTTAAAGGATTTTGGATTAATTCCTGAAATATTAGGAAGACTACCAATCCTTACATATATGCTTGATCTTGATTCAAAAGATCTAAGACAAATTCTAACACAGCCAAAAAATGCACTCGTAAAACAGTATTTTAAATTGTTTGAAATTGATGGAATTAGTCTAAGTTTTGATGATGATGCATTGGATCATATTGTTGAAAAAGCTTTAGAATTTAAATTAGGCGCTAGAGGACTTAGATCTATTTGTGAGTCAATATTGATTGATGATATGTTTAATTTACCTGGATCAAAAACAAAGATTTTACATGTCGACAAAAGCTACACAAAAAAGAAACTTGACGGCATCAACTTTTCTGGGCTTAAAGAAGCTTCTTAAATCACGACTTTTTAGCCCTGTAGTATTTTCTATAAATAATAAAAATACTTAAACCTGCCAATATATATGGGATTGCAGCCAGGTAAGCTATGCCCTCATTTAGGCTTTCAGCCACTTGTTGATCTGCACCTGACTCAAGTACAGCTTTACACATTGAGCATTGTATACTGTAGTAAATCATGAGTAATAAGGTGAAATCATTAAATATACAATAACACCAGTTACAGCAACATAAAGCCATACAGGAAATGTAACTTTAGCTATCTTTTTATGTGACGAAAATTTTGATTGAAAAGCTCTTGAGTAACTTACCAAAACCATTGGAATTACAACTATAGACAATAAAATATGCGTAATTAAAATAAAGAAATAAATGTATGATACTAAGCCAGACCCCCCAAATGGAGTAGGATCTGTTGTTATGTGATAAGCAATGTACATTACCAAGAAAGATAAAGAAAGTGCTATGCAAACCTTTATTATATTTTCATGAATTTTTCTTTTACCATTTTTTATATAATAAACTGCTATAACCAGAAGTACTGCTGTTAATCCGTTAATAGTTGCATATATAGGAGGAAGAAAAGTTAATGGTTTTGCCGTTGGTAAGTTATCCATTAGTATAACAGGGTCATAATTTGGGATACGCATATCAAATACCAATTGATCATATTCCCATTTTGTAAATAAGAGTAACGCAACAACAACTGGGACCAAAATCGAAACTACCCAAATTAATATGTCATAAATATTATTTTTACTAGCCATTCTTTAATAGTTTAATTATATCTTCTTTAATCATTTCAATACCCTGAACATCGCTCTGATTTGATGTGATGCCCAAATAATAAACTATTGGGTTACCATCTTTATCTGTTCTAGATCGAATATATCCATTCTTGTCAATTAGAGCAAAAAATCCTTGATGCTCGAAACCTCCTGCAATTGCAGGATTAACCCCGGCAAATATATTAAATCCAGTATTTGATAATTCATAAACACTATCAATATTTCCAGTTAGGAAATGCCAATTTTTTGATTTTACTTCAAGTCTTTCCGAATATTCTTTTAAAACTTTTGGCGTATCAGTCAATGGATCTATTGTAAAAGATGCAATTCCAAAATCATCTCTATCTCCAAACTCTTCATCCAATATTTTCATATTTTGATTCATCTCAATACATATTAAAGGACATGATGTAAAAAAGAATTCTGCTACATATACTTTACCAGAAAAATCTTCGTTTCCAATATATATACTGTCCTGATTTAAAAATATAAAATCAGGAACTTTTCTAGACGTACCATTCAAATTTATAAATGATAATTTAGAAGATTTATCAATAGATTGTGATCTTATCGAGTCAACTGTACTGTCAGTTGAGATTCTATTATAAATTTTGGGAATAAACCAATATCCAAATAAAATTATTATTATAATTAAACCTATATAGGATTTATTTTTCATAAGTCTTTTCTAGTTACTCCGTTCTTTTTCAGTGCTAGTCGATATTCAGCTAAAATAATTTTAACATCATCAACCATAAAGTTATTTATGTCAGCCACTGACCTTGAATCGTAACCAAATTTTATACCATTATCATCATTTCTACCTCTCTGTGATAATTTTTTATCAATTATATAAACATATGGAGAGCCATAATTATAATCTAAATTGACATCAGTTGAGAGACTATTGAAGATATCGATTATTGAATCAGGCTCTAAAAAAAGAAAATTCCATTTTTCCATATTAGTGTTTGTTCCTGATTCTAATTTATTTTTTAAATCATTTGCTAAGTTTTCGGATCCAATTGGACATATTGCAACAAACTGAAAGTCATTAAATTGATAAAATCTTTTATATATTTTTTGATTTAAATTAAGTGCATCTCCTTGTCGATCACCAATATTGTTACCTAAGAAGAAAATAATAGAAATTTTATCCTCTAGTTTTATTTCACTGTGAGATGATGTGCTGGTAATATTATCTTTAAGAACTGGAAGCTTTGCAAAGTTATTTACTCCGGATGCAAAAAAAAGATAGGCAACTAATGGGAGTACAAATAGTATTGTAAGTACTATGTATTTTTTCACAATAAAAAATTAAAAATTCCAGCTTACAAAGCCTTCATACATGATGTCATATATATAATTTCCCTCAACAAGAAAAATAAATGCTGCATAAGCAATAAGAAAAATAAGTGTTATAACCACGGAGACTTGTAAACCAAATTTTTCATCTCTCATGTGCATAAAGTCCCATGTTATATAATATGCTTTAACTAAAGTTAAAATAACAAAAATCCAATTAATAAGTTTCATGGATAAAAAGTAATTCATCAAAATTTCAGGCTTTACAATTCCAAGTGCAACTTCAATAGCTGTAACAATGGATAAGAAAATCAAAACTCCCCAAATTTTTTGAACGTTTGATTTAAACTTTACTAATCCTCTAAATATTTCTAATTTATGTTCAGTATTGTGTGCCATAATAAATTAAACTAAGTAAAAGAATGTGAATACAAAAACCCATACTAAATCAACAAAATGCCAATAAAGTCCTACTTTTTCAACCATCTCATAGTGTCCTCTGCGTTCATAAGTTCCTAGAAGAACATTTATAAAAATAATTATATTAATAATTACACCAGAAAAAACATGGAAACCATGAAAGCCAGTAATAAAAAAGAAGAAATCAGCAAATAACCTGTTGCCATATTCATTTCTTATTAGATTTGCCCCTTGAACCACATAAACAGCTTGCATGACTTTTTCAATGGATTCTTCTCTGTTTAAGATTATCTTATGTCCCTTGTCATCTACTTTTTCAACTCTAACTAAAATTGATGGATCAGCCATGAAACCTTCAGTTACCTCTTCAACTGAATATTGATCTAGAGCTGACTCGCTTCTAAACCACAAACCATTATTACTTTTATGCTGTTCTCTGTACTCAGGTTTATAGACAGCAAATTCATCAATTGAAACTCTTTTATTTGAAGAAGCATCGACAAACTGAATAATCATACCTCCCTTAGTTTCTAATGCGCCATATTCTCCTTTGATAAAGTTTTTCCATTCCCAAGCTTGAGAGCCAACAAATACAGCTCCTCCAATTATAGTTAGAAACATGTAAAAAACTACTCTATCTTTTTGATTATTATGTCCAGCATCAACAGCCAAAACCATTGTAACAGATGAAAAAATCAAAATAAATGTCATCAATGCAACATAATACATAGGTGCATCAACACCATGTAACCCGGGAAAGTGAGTAAATACCTCATCAGCTATAGGCCATGAGTCAATATGTTTAAATCTTGCAAAACCATAAGAAATTAAAAAACCTGTAAATGTTAAGGCATCTGAGACTATGAAAAACCACATCATGAGTTTGCCATAGCTTGCATTTAGCGGTCTAGGTTCTGTTGTTAATTCAGGTTGAATATCTGCGGAGGAAACAGTTGAACTCATTAACAAAAATCTTTTAACAAAGTTAAGTAAATTTTATCCAAAGAAATAGAAAAATAAAAACAAATACACCCATAAAATGTCCAAAAAATGCCAAAAGTATATACCCAACTCAAAACCAAGCTTATTTGTCGTGTATTTGTTTTTAACTGTATTATAAATTAAGACAGTTAAAACAATTAATCCAGCAAGAAGATGTAAACCATGCAGAAAGGTTAATACATAAATAAATGAGGTTGTAATAGTACTTTGTGCACCTGCAAAAAAATAACCCATTTCTATTAAACTCTTAAAAGAATAAAATTGTAAAAAACAAAAAATTATTCCAAGTAAAAATGTAGCTGTAAGCCATGTAACAACTTTATTTTTTGATTGATTTGTTTTCAAATAATAATATGAAATTTGAATTGTAAGACTACTTAGTACAATTATTAACGTACTATAAAAAAATAAATTTGGCAATTGAAAGTCTACAAGCCAATCTGGTCTTCCCTTGCTAACTAAGTAAGCACTTGTAAGTCCAGCAAATGTCATTGTTATACTTAATAATGCAAATAATAACATCATTTTTTTTGCCCTTACATTGTTTGTATTTAAATTACTTTTACTCATATGAACTTATCAAAAATATATACTAATTGAATTGAAGTTAGATAAAAAATTGTGAATAAAAACAGTCTTCTCGCAGATTCAGTATTCATTCTATTATACAAATTAACAGCAAACATCAACATTAATATTCCCAGAATTAGTACAATAATTGCTCCATAAATACTTAGGGATAAAGCTCCTGTTAATCCAGAATAAGGAAATATTGAAATTATAATCATCCAGATGATATATAATATAATTTGTATAGCAGTTTTTTTGTCCTTCTTTCCAGTTGGTAGCATATTAAATCCAGCTTTTTTATAGTCATCATCCAGCATCCATCCCAACGCCCAAAAGTGAGGAAATTGCCAAAAAAATTGAATCATAAAAAGAGTGCCTGGTTCAATACCAAAACTATTTGTAGCTGCAACCCAACCTAACATAAATGGTATCGCACCGGGAATTGCACCCACAAATACGGACAAAGGAGTAATAGGTTTTAACGGTGTGTAAATACATGTATATATAAAGACTGATACAGCAGCAAAAAATGCTGTTTTGTAATTGATTGTATATAATATTCCCAGTCCTGCAAGAGTCAATAAAACAGAAATCCAAAAAGCGTTTGATGTTGATATTTCTTTTGTTGGAAGTGGCCTTTTTTTTGTTCTGTCCATTAAAGCATCTTTATCCTTTTCAATTATTTGATTAAAAGAATTGGATGCTCCAACCATACAATAACCGCCAATAAGAAGAAGTGCTAGATCAAAAAAATTTACTAATTCTACTGCTAAAATATAACCTGCAAGTGTTGAGAAAACAACACTAAATGAAAGTCTCGCTTTAGTTAATGATAAAAAAACTTTGGATTTATTTAGAAACACAATAATTTAAAGGATGCAAAATTAGTCCAAAAAAATCCCTAGACAAATATTTATTGCAACTTAAATATGATAGGAATACTAAAGGGTACTCTAACAGGTCTTCCTCTTTGTTTACCAGGTGTCATTTTTGGCAATTTACCAATAATTCTTGAGGCCTCTTTTTCTAAATTTTTATCTGGTCCTCTAGTTCTAATAGCGGTTATTGATCCATCTTTTGCTATAGTAAACTGGACAAAAACTCTTCCTTGTATACCCATCTCCTGGGCGATTTCAGGATACCTAAAATTTCTGGCAATATGCTTTTGTATTTGTTCTTGAAAACAAGACCTTCTTTGAGACTTCGGAACTCTTTCACAGCCAGGATATAATGGAACATCTTCAATTATGGCAAAAGGGACATCTAAATCTAAATCTTCTTCAACTACTTCAACCTCTTCAACAATTTCTTCTTGGTCAGTTTCAGTAGATTCAATTATTGTTTCTTCGATTTCTTCCTCATCCTCAACTACTTCAATTATTTCAGGAGCTGGTGGTGGTGGTGGTGGAGGGGGTGTTTTTAATTGCTCAGTAATAGGAATTTCTTCATCATCATCGTCATCAACATCTAATGCAATATAACCATAGCCATCATCATCATAGTTTTTATATTCAATTGCTTGCCAAGAGACAAATAGGACTATAAATAAACCAATTGAAAAGTAAAATGTACTTTTTTTATTTAAATCTGCTTTTGGATTTTTTTTAGATCTCATTCTTCGCTAAAGTAATTTTTTTTTTATATAGTACAAAATAATTATTCCAAATATAACCCCTAAACTATTGGCTAATAAATCTGCTAAGTCAAAATATCTTCCGAAAGGAAGTATATGTTGGAAAATTTCCAAAGCAAATCCAAAAAATATTGCAAATAATAGCAATTTAAAATTTGATTTATAAAAATTTTCAGAAGCTAAACACCATAATATCGTTAATGAAAAATACATGACAAAGTGTACCAACTTATCAATCTCAAATAATTTAAATATTGGCCATCCAAGATCTGGGATAGGAACTAACGAAAGTAATATGAGAAATAAAGAGTAAAAAAATGCAATTTTAGAAATATACTTTCTATCCAATTAATTCCTTGTATTGATTATTATCGAGAAGCTCACTCATCTCATTTGGATTTGAAACCTCAACTTTAATTATCCATCCTTCTTCATAAGGTGAATCATTAATAGATTCTGGAGAATCTGAAAGATTTTCATTAAACTCAATGATTTTGCCTGACATTGGTAAAAAGAGATCCGACACTGTTTTAACAGCCTCAACTGTCCCAAACACATCGTCTTTGTTTAATGTTTCATCTAATGTATCCACTTCAACATAGACAATATCTCCAAGCTCGCTTTGAGCGAAATCTGTAATACCTACTGTTGCAATATTGCCATCCAATTTAATCCACTCATGATCTTTAGTATATTTTAAATTTTCCTTTATATCCATTTTCCTAAATTATAACTTAAGTTAGATATAAAAAAATAAATTTTTAATTTCCAAAACTGTATCTTAATGTAAATCCTGATCTAATATTTGTTTGAGGAAACGCAGTGGAAATTTCATACTTAGAAAATAAATGATCGTAGAAAAAGATAGCTGAAAAACTTTTGGTTAAAGCATAGTCAGCGCTAAGTTTTAGAGAAAAAATAGATTGCCCTGCAGAAACTTTATTATCATCAATTTCCAAGTTTCTAATTACAGTTATATTTTTTCTTAGGTTTAAATCAATTTTGGTATTTAAATCTCCAATAAAATTATTTCCATTAGAGGCTAAATTTGATCTTAGTTTCAAATTTTTTATTCTGTAACCCATTCCTAAAGTATATTCATTTCCCCATGATTCAGTAATTAAATTATTTGATAAACTTAAAGAGACTGCTCTATCTTTAATGACATCAAATATAATCCTTAGAGAATTTTTTAATTCAAGATCTAATCTAATGAGGGGATTAAATTGTTCAACTAAATTAATATTGGAAAAAATTATTTTATCATAATAATTTCCCGAATTATCAATTCCGTTCTCTGCAAAATTTAGATTATAATTAAAATTATTAATTGTAAAATTAGACCTATATCCATGCTGAATGGAAAGACGTGAAAAAACTTGATCAAAAAGCTTTTCAAGGCCATCATACTGCAATGTCCAATTTAATTTTGGATTACTTGTAATTGGGTTCAAGGAAACTTTTGAAACATCATTTCCTGTATATGCTGCTATAAAAGCTGGTATTAATACAGCTTGACTTACATTGCTATATCCATTTGGAAAACCGTCGCTGTCATAGCTGATATTACCTAGATTTTTTAATGAAATAAGTCTATTTGCGATCTGAATTCTATTTTTCTTAAAATTTTCAAAATCATTAGAAAAGTTAACAGATCTATCTTTGAATGAGGTTTTTAGCATATTACTTGAAATAGAAAAATTTCCATAAAAATTAGTATTTACTTGATTATAATTATTTTCAATTATTGAATAGTTTTCTGAGTAATTATTTGAATAAGTTCTGTTTGCATTTAAATCAAGTTTTAGATTTTTAAATAATTCTATTTCTGCAGATAAATCAAACTTTGAATTAAATACTTTTTGAAACTGCTGATTGAAATCATTAAATGTTGTCAACCAACCATTTTTTGCAGCCTCAAATCTTACATCTTTTTGAGAGCCAAATACGAAACCAAAGGATGGTTTTAATGTACCTAAAAATCCTATTGAAGGGATATATCCTGGTAAAACCTTACCTGAATTTTCGCTGTAAGTTGATCTAACTCTTTTTAATGACGTTAATAAATTAACCAAAAAGTTATTTTCTGAAAAATTTATTTGTCTGTAGATTTTATCAAAATTCAAAGAAAAATTTAATGTCTGATTATTTGAATTTTGAACAGTGTTGACTCTCCCTAATTTATTTCCAAGTTGATCAGTGACATTGTTTAGGATATCCGATCCTCGCTGCCAATTAAAATTTCCACTGTATGAATAATTAGCATCAATAAAATCTAAAAATGGGAAATTTGATATCGGAAGATTATAGTTTGCTGTAAAATTTTGATTATAAAAATTAGGCTCTCCTACATTAAAAAACTTCTCAAACAACTCCAACCTATTCCTTTCAGTTGTATTAATTCCTTTACTAAAAGATGGTATTAGACTCGAGTTTGATGAATTATAATTTAAAATCAATGACTTTGAGAGATTGTGTGATATTGAGAGTAGCCAATCAAACATAAACTTAGATTGAGTAAATTCAGGAACTGGAATTTGATTTTCCGATATAATACCTGAATAATTTATTTCTCTAAACTTTTGTTTAAACAAGGAC
This sequence comes from uncultured Bacteroidota bacterium, assembly GCA_902546095.1. Taxonomy (GTDB): domain Bacteria; phylum Bacteroidota; class Bacteroidia; order Flavobacteriales; family Flavobacteriaceae; genus Eutrophosalina. The sequence continues at coordinate 15,127 of CACCIQ010000008.1, read as the reverse complement.
CTATTGAAATTTCCAGAAAAAGTCAAGCTATTCGGCAATGGATTAAAATTAAATTCTTTTAACCATTTTAAATATTTTGAATTTTTATTTTCTAGAATTTTTTCAAATGGATAAATATTTAGATTATTAAAAGTGTAAGAATATTGAGCATTGGTCATTACCATTCTCCTGTCTGAATACTCCATTTCAAAATCTCTGTAATTACTTTCAGAATAACTATAGGATACATTTATATTTTCAATATCATATAATTTAGGTTTCTTATCATTAGTTTTTCTTTTTGATAAACCTAGAATACTAAAGCTTTTAGAATTAGAAACTAACCTAGATTGGTTTAACACAGAATCTCTATTTTCAGTAATTTCAAGTATATTGTCGAGATCTAAATCATTATAATATGAGTCATATTTTGGTTTTGTTAGTTCCTGGGAATATGTATAACTTACTGGGATTTGTAGTCCCCATTTTTCTGGAAAAAGCTGTCCCGCATTAACATTAGTTATGAAAGAATATTGGCTGTAATTTTCATTGCTTGTTTCATTTGGTGATTTATCTACTGAACCGAAACCATCTGTTGACATCCTCCCACTAAATGAAACATTAGCAAAATCAGCAAGATTTGCGTCAAGATTTGCTACTGCTGACCACCCTCCAGTACCATCAATTTCAGAAAGTCTTAATTCGTTGAACCATACTTCTCCAGAGAGATTATTTCCAATTTTATCTGACGGATTTTTAAGTCCTAATGCTATCGTTTTTATTCTTCCAAGCGATGGATTCCCCTTTATTGAAAATTTATATTTTTTTTGACCAGGCAAATTACTGATTAGACTAAATTCATTAATAATATTTAAATCCTCATCAAAATAAATTGCATCATTAAATTGAATTCTTTCAGAGATCAGTTTTAATTTAATATCTAAAAACTTTTCTAAATCAAAATCAATTGAATTACTTTCAGGCTGCCAGACTTTTTCTGGACTATACCTGTTTGATTGTCCTAAATTATATGATGTTGGCTTCAAAGGAACTTCAATTTGATAATAATTTTCATTAATATCATTCCCAAATCTTAAGAAAGCTACAAGTCTCTCATCATATCTGTCCTCAGCACCGTCACCAGGAAGTGGTATTTTTCCTTCAATAGATTCTGCATGCAAAAACATTTTTATTTTTTTATAGTTTCGGAGATCTAAGTCTATATTTTTGTAAACAGCTCGTGAATCCTGAGGTTTTAAATCCTGAACTTTTAAAGATAAAGATTGTTCATTTTGTCTTATTATAGAATTATTATTAATAATTTCCTCTCTTTCGACACCGGGGGGTAATACATAGTTAACAGGAGATCTATTCTCGTTATCTAAAATATTAACACTGCCTATTTCGAAGTTTGTTTCCCTGTGGATTGAACTATCATTATTTAAAGGCTGATTATATCTTTTCCAATCAGTTTTAACTAAATCTAAGGTTGCAAATCTTAGGGTAATTGGTTTTGAAAATCCTTTAACAGCTAGTCTGATAAATCTTATTGTTTTTAAGTCATTTATCCCATTAATTGCATTAAAAAAGCTACCATATTTTGTTCCTTCATAATATTCAGGAAATATTGGAATCTTAAACTGAATCCATCTTGAACTAGTGGTGGATCCGTTTGCAAGCTTAACATTTGAGTTTTCCCTTATATCAGAAACAAATGGGTGATTTTCTTTTGTAATATTTTTTAGGATAGGTATTTTATATTCAAAATAACTATCTACTCTATTCATTGTATTATCATTATTTACATCCTCAGTGTCAGGAAGGGTAGTTGACCCTCTATTATTTGAACTTAAATCTACAGGTGAATTACCCTGACTACCATTATAGTTTTTATATCTATTTAAAATACCACCACTTCTTTTTAAATAATATTCATAATTATCCCCGGACGGATCATTTGGGTTTCCATTACTATAATAAATTAATTCTTCATCATCGTTTAGACCATCATATCCTAAATCTTGTTCTTTTCTTTGATTTGGATTTGAATTAAATGCATAGACCAATGATTGACTATTAGGTGTTTTACCCCAGTTTGAAGTTTCAAATAAATCTGAAGGCTTCGTTGGAAGTCCATTTTCATATTGTTTTTTTCCATCATTTAATATATCCTCAGAAATATTGCCTAGATGAAAAATAATTTCACCAATTTCTAACTCATTTGAATCATAATCTTCAAAATCATCAAGCATCCAAAACTGTATGTATTCAACATTAGCTTTTTTAAAATTTGTAGTATTAATTGATTTTGTTACTGCAGCCCAATTATTTTTTTTATCAGATAAAAAATTATCTGTTGTATTATTATTGTATGGACCTTTTTCATCAGGATAAAATGAAATATCAAAAGTTGTCTGAGATCTTGATTCACCTTGATATAAATCAAGCTCAGGAAAAATTTCATCAATATATATTCTTCTTGTATTATTTTTAGATATTTCATCTGCTGATATTTCATCAGGGCTTCTGTATGAGTAAAAAATTGGATCAATACTATACCATGACAATTTTGCTCTATTATATCCAGATTTCAAATTGTTTCTTCCAAAATCATAACCTTTATATCCAACGGGTATACTTGCAAGTTTCCATGAATTCACGTCTCTTAAATCGATTTTATTTTGAGTGCCTTCAAAATCATCAATGTATACACTGGCGCTATTGTCATAACCAGATGATCTTGGATTTGCAGAAATTAAATATGCAAACTCAGTTCTTAAAGAAATATTCGAGGTCGTTTCTGTTTTAATATTGGGCAAAATATTTACCAATCTTGTAAGAACTGGAGCCTCAGAATTATAAATTGCATTAACTCCAAAAATTGTGTTATTGACTGGTTCAATGCCATAGTTAGCTTTTCTGCTTATTGATTTTTCACTCAAATTAATTAGTGAGCCTCCGATTTTAAAATTTGGATTAAAGGTGTGTTCAACATTAATTCCTGAAAATCTTCTTTTTTGCTGCGAATAAAATGAATTACTTTCTGTGGATATTTCAATAGGAATATTTGAATTTCTTAAAGCGTCATTTAATATTTGTACATCGCCAGTCTGATAATTTACTATATAATCAATTCCTTCTTGTAAAAGCCTTCCACCAGCCGTAACAACTACTGATCCCTGCGGAATATTGAATTCACCTGTAGATATTGATCCATTATCTTGTGAAGACTTATATTTTCCCCTTAAATTAAATTTATTTTTTTCTACAAATTTTTCAGCAGAAGTTTTACCTTTTGTATATAATTCATTGTAGACATATTTCATTTGGTTTTCATTGTAAGTTGAAATGTCATTGTAATCTTCGGAGTTAGAATTTCTTAGTTTTTCAAATAGAAATTCACCAAATGGCTCAATTGTTGGAAAAATTAAAAGTCCTTTATCTTTTATTAAGGTAACTCCCTCAATTGCATCGAAAAATCCATCTCCTCCCTGCTGGATATTTAGATTATTATCAAGATTATCCAAGTCAAATAAATTTAATAATCTAATCTTTTCTAAATTATCTGGCCATGATTCAATATCAATTGGTGAAATATAATTTAAAGAACTTGGATCATTATAAAATATATTTAAATTAAAGTCTTCGGTATTTATTTGATATGTTCCCAAATCATATATATTTTTCATCATAAGCTTGAAAATCGGTTGACTAACATCATTTAAATTACTTTTTAGCATTTTAAGTAATAATGCTGAACTAGAAGCTGTTGAGTTAAAATCAACTGAATCAGTTGAGAACTCACCTACTTGGAAAACTTGTCCTTGGAAAGTGTATTGGAATGCAATCGCTAGAACTTCATCATTATTTAAGGATTGATTAAGTGAAATAAATCCAAGCTTTTGATTTATTGTATATTCACTATCGTCCAACTTTCTGGCATTTTCTAATATAGTATAATCTCTACCCTCACGTATTTGATCAGTGTATTGAGAAAATCCGCTACTCACATTAGAAATATTTCTAATATTACTATTTAAATAATTTTGATTGATTTGATTAGGATCAAATTTATTTAAAGAGTTATCAGGATTCAAATTAATATTATTTGAAATAAAAAAATCACTTGCAAAATCATCAATTCTAGTAAAATTTGGATCAACTTCTGCTAAGTCTTGTAATGCAACAATACTTCTAACATCATCGGTCTCATTTGTTTGATTCGTAACCCATATTTCAACTCGAGTTATATTAATTGGAGAATTTATATACGGATATGATTCTAAAAATTTATCAAAGTTTTTTCTAAAAAAGTGAGCCAAGAAAAAGTGTCTGTTACTATCATAATCAAGTGGAAAAAGCGAAAACTCGTTAAATGCTCCACTTGTATTAGCACTTAATGTAGATGATTGAGATCGTTGCTCTGAAATTACTGCATCAATTGTTGTTGCACCAAATTTTAGTTGTGTCTTGAAACCAAACAAACTCTGAGCTCCACTAATCAATGATCCGCTAATTGGCATGCTAACATTACCCAACTCAACTTTTTGGATAATATCATCTTCATCAGGTGTGTAGTCTAATTTTAATAAATTTTGAAAATCGAATGTTGATTGAGAATCATAATTTGCATTAACATTTAATTTACTACCAATTTTCCCATTTAAACTCAATGATATAGCTTGGTTAAAATCTAAATTTACATTGCTTTGATTTCTCACTGGAATGGATGGATTATCCCTCTTTAGGTATCTAGCACCAATATCAATTCCTATAGAACCTTGCGGATTCAACTCAATTTCATTACCACCAAACAGGGTCTCAAAAAAATTTGAATTAATATATAGATTAGGTAGTAAATTTCTTTTTTCATCTTCTCTATTTGGGTCCTGTAAAATTGATACTTGTTCGTTGAAATAATTTTTGATATAATTTGCTTTAAATAAATCTCTATATTCTTGAGGTGTTAATGTTATTGGAACTTTATAATCAATTTCACCTATTTTGCTTTGATATATATATAAATTTAATTCTTGATCATAGATATATTTCGAGATTACTGATTCCGGAGTCTTTAATTTGAATTCTCCAATGTAGACAGTATTGTTAATTGTATCAAGACTAATTCTGTTCTGACTGTGTGTTGTTAGAAATATTGAAAAAAAGACAACAAAAAGAAGTGCTCTTAGCTGAACTACGCTATTTGTAAACAATAAATCCAAGTAATTATAATTTGTTTAAAGCCTTTTTTATTAAAGTCTCAACATTTATACCAGGATTTTCTGAAATTATTTGAGTTAGAATTTTATTGGTTTGTTTTTGAGAATAACCCAAAACCTCAAGAGCAGAAGCAGCCTCTGTTGATTCATTACTTAACGAAAATTGTTCTTTATCGGTATATTCAAGCATCATGGCTTTATCTTTAAGTTCGAGAATAACTCTTTGTGCAGTTTTTGCACCAATTCCTTTTACTGATTGTATAATTTGAACACTATCACTTAATATAGCTGAAATAATCTCACCAGGACTCAATGAAGACAACATCATTCTAGCTGTACTTGCACCAACACCTGAAACAGATATTAACAATTTAAAAAGACTTCGTTCAGATTTCTTAAAAAAACCATACAAACTATGGGAGTCCTCTTTGATTATTAAATGTGTGAAAAGTTTGATGTTTTCATCATCGCCAATTTGGGAATAAGTGTTTAATGATATATTTATACTATATCCTACTCCACCACAGTCAATAACAAGTTCGGTTGGTGATTTTTCAATTAATTTTCCTTTAATTTGAGTTATCATTCTACAAATTTATTCATTTCTGGATTGTGCATCAATTACTGCAATTGCGGACATGTTCACAATTTCCTCAACACTTGGTTTTAACTGTAAGATATGAACTGCCTTATCTAGACCCATTATTATTGGACCAATTGATTTAGCACCATCAATTTCTTTAATTACTTTATATGTTATATTGGCAGAATCTAAATTTGGAAAAACTAAAATATTCACTTTTTGATTTCCAAGTTTTGATTCCTCAAACTTATTTGTTAGCATAAGCTTATTTAATGCAAAGTCTGACTGTATTGGTCCATCAACAACCAAGTTTGGGTTACTTCTTCTTAAAAATTTTACTGCATTTTCAACTTTGTTAGCCATTGGATGACTTGAGGAACCGAAATTAGAGTATGAAAGCATTGCAATTACAGGATTGTATCCAAACATTTTGGCAGTATTTGCAGTCATGATTGAAATATATGCTAAATCATTATAAGCAGGATTAATGTTAATGGAAGTATCACTTAAAAAAATTGGACCTTTACTTGTGAGCATTAAGTTTGTAGCAGCTATTTTTCTAACTCCCTTACCTTTTCCTATCACTTTAAGAATTGGCTTAATTACTTCAGGATAACTCCTTGAGTAACCAGATACTAAAGCGTCGGCTTCCCCTAATTTAACCATCATTGAGGCATAATAATCTCTCGTCCTTAAAAGTTTTGTTGCCTGACTTAATGTTAAACCTTTATCTTTTCTTTGCTTGTAGAAAATTTTTCCAAACCTTTTGATTTTATTTTTTGATTTGTCTAAGCTTAGATCAATTATTTTTAGTTTGTGCTTAAAATCAATTTCCTTCATAAGCTTTTTAATCCTGTCAACTCTACCCATTAATACTGGTTCTGCAATACCCTCTTCATAAACAATTTGTGCTGCTTTTAATACATCTAGTCTATCTGCCTCTGTGTAAATAATTTTTTTGGGATCTAATTTTGCTTTTGCTCTTATTAAACGAATAATTCGATCATCATTACCTTTTCTTTTATCTAAATCACGAGAATATTTATCCCAATTGTCAATGGAAACTGATGCTACACCAGAATCAATAGCAGCTTTAGCAACTGCTACAGGCACAGTTGATATCAATCTTGGATCGAATGGTTTTGGAATAATATAATCTTTTCCAAAAGATAATTTTTTTTCTTTATAAATAATATTCACATACTCAGGTACTGGCTCTTTAGCTAGGTTAGCCAATGAATAAACTGCTGCCATTTTCATTTCCTCATTAATTTTTGTGGCTCTTACATCCAATGCTCCACGAAAAATAAATGGGAATCCTAAAACATTGTTGACCTGATTAGGATGATCACTTCTTCCAGTTGCCATTATAATATCATCTCTAGTTTTTATTGCTACTTTGTAACTAATTTCAGGGTCTGGGTTAGCCATTGCAAAAACAATTGGATTTTTATTCATTGACAACAACATTTCCTTAGACATCATATCTGCCTTTGATAATCCAATAAAAACATCACTCCCATTTACAGCATCTGCCAAAGATTCAATTTCAGTATTTTTAGATGAAAATAATTTTTTTTCATGGCTGAGGTTTTCTCTTTTAACATTTATTAAACCTTTACTATCAAACATTAATATATTTTTCTTTTTAACACCTAAAGATTTATACATTTTAGCACATGAAATGGCTGCAGCACCAGCACCACAAATTACCATCTTGATTTCTCCAATTTTTTTGTTTGCAAGTTCTAATGCATTGATAAGGGCAGCTCCAGAAATTATAGCTGTTCCATGCTGATCATCGTGCATCACAGGGATGTTCAATTCGTCAACTAATCTTTTCTCAATTTCAAATGCCTCAGGAGCTTTTATATCTTCTAAATTAATACCACCAAATGTTGGAGAAATATTCTTAACAGTTTGTATAAACTCATCAATATTCTTTGTGTCTATTTCGATGTCAAAAACATCAATATCAGCGAATATTTTAAATAATAATCCTTTTCCTTCCATTACTGGTTTGGAGGCTAAGGGTCCAATATCACCCAGTCCTAGAACAGCTGTTCCATTGGAAATGACAGCAACTAAGTTTGATTTTGAAGTATATTTGTATACGTCGTCAGGATTTTTATCAATTTCTAAACAAGGATGAGCAACTCCAGGCGAATAAGCTAAAGACAAATCTGTTTGTGATCTGTAATTTTTGGATGGAATAACTTTAATCTTGCCTGGTTTTGGTTTGGAATGGTAAATTAAAGCTTCCCTCCTTTTTCTTTCATTGCTCATATTGTAAAATATTTAGAGTATGAACAATCAAATGTATTCAATTAAAGTTAAATTGTTTGGCTTGTTTTTTGAAATATTTATTAGTGTTAAATAGTTAACGATAAAATCATTAAACCTTTTTAGTATATATTTACTAACACTTGTGAAAAAAATTTTAAAAATATTTCTCTTAATTATCTTGTTTTTCAGTTGTGACTTTGGTTATTCTCAGCTCAGTAAAGTACACTATATCCCTCCAATGACCTGGACACAACAAAGCAATAATGCAGCAACTGATTATAACAGACCTGAAGACATGTATTTTTACATTTCAACACCATCCTTAACACCGGTAAATTATACAATCAAAAGAGGAAGTGACCAAACAATATATAAATCTGGTACAGTTGATAACAGTGCATCAGTAGTTGAAAATACTGGACCTGACGGAGTAGATGGCTACCTTTTTGTCTATAGAAATAGTACTCAGCAAAAATTACTTAATGCTGGATTCATCATTGAGGCTGACAGAGAAATTTATGTTTCGGTAAGATTTAATGCAAATTTGGTTCCCAATCCCCAAAATCAGGGTGGAGGAACAAGAAATGTACATGCTGGAGCACTGGTGTCAAAAGGAGATGCGGCTCTTGGAACAAAATTTAGAACTGCGGGGCCTCAAACAAATAGTAGCATTTACTTAAATTTTGGATCTGTAATGGCAACTGAAAATGAAACTCTAGTTACCATCACGCCGCCTGATGGACAAGATTTTCTTAATGCTGTAACAGGCCCAATCACAATACCTTTAAGTAGGGGCGAATCATATATTGTAGCTTCTCAAGATGGAAGAAATGGTTCAATCAATACACTAATTCAAGCTGATAAACCAATCGTTGTTAATACTGGAGGAATTGGTTCGGTATCGCAAGGAGGTGACCCCTCAGGATTTACAAGTGGATATGATTGGGGTGTTGATCAAATTGTTTCCGCTGAAAAAACAGGAAATGAATATATTTTTGTTAGAGGTGGAGGAGATGATTCGTGGGAAAACGTGTTTCTTCTTGTAGATCAGGATGATACCGAAATTTTTATTAATGGAACCTCTGCAGGAACTTCCAATACCGGAGAAATTTTTATTATTGAGGGAAATCGCTATTCTTCAAACGGAACTATGCATGTCAAATCTGGAAGAGATGATGATAAAATTTTTGCTTATCAGTTTATAGGAGATGTTTGGGATGGAGGAAGTGCTCGTGCTGCAAGGCAAAGTATGATTTTTGTTCCACCACTTGATTGTGGTGCAAAAGGCGGGGTAAATAAAATTGCTCAAATCAATAAGGTAGGTAAGGATATGCAGGGAGGCGTTGTTTCTCTAGTAACAAAAAATGGGGCAACCATATCAATTGTTGATGAAAACGGTAATGTCTCGTTACCAGATGCAAAAGATGTTTCTGGAACTGATTATGTTGCCTATATTGTTGAAAATCTTAATGGAGATGTTTTAGTTGAGGGAAATGATGAATTATATATTTCGTATTACAATTTTGATAATGCATCAACAACAGGTAGTTTTTATTCAGGTTTTCAAACAAGTCCACAAGTTGAAGCCTCAGCAACCTTCGAAAGCTTGGGTCCTTGTATAAAGGTTGATGAAGATGGAAATATAAAATCTAATGTAAAATTTTCCGCAAGAAATGGAGATGCATTTGATGGTGGTCTTGAGTGGCAAATTTTTGATAATACAACAAATAGTTATATACCTGCACCAGGCGTGTACGACCAGAATGACTATGAACCAAGTCAAGAGGGACGGTATAGATTAAAAGGAGTCTTAGCCTGTAAAAATCAGGAATACTATTCAAATAGTGTAAGGGTTAATATATGTGCAGGTGATTTTGATGATGATGGTATATTAGACAATATTGACTTGGACATTGACAATGATGGTATACTAAATTCTTTTGAATCCAGAGGTAAAGGGATAATAGATTTTACAAATCCTAATAATCCAATTGTTACGCTAGAAGCATCCCCGGGATTTCCTAATCCGACATCAATTAATAATTTGATTACAGGATCTATAGTCAAAGGAACTTTTGACCCTACAAACGGTAATACTAACGTGGATGATTCAGCTCCTCACACGTTAACTGGTTATTCTGATTCTAGATTTGAATCACAAGTATTAGCTGGTTCTAATCAATTTATTGAATATAAGTTAGATTTTTCATCAAAAGTGAATGTAAAAATACAAGATGATCCATCGATTTCGACTGCTGTGATAACTGGTGAGACTTTTATAATTCAATCAAAAAACAGTGATGAAAGTATTACACTTTTAGATCCTGATGACAATCTTTTAATTTACTCAGAGACGGATGATGTCTATGAATATGGAGTTAATGAATACACTGCGGGTGAAATTAAATTTAAGTTCAATACATCATCGACCACAAATACTTATCAGTTCACGGCTTTTCAAATTGAAGGTATTACCATTACCCATAGAAATACAAACTCAACCAGTAATTCTGTTTTTCTTCCTATAGTTGAACTTTATGATTACAGTTTAGATACTGATGAAGATACCATAATCGATGTGATGGAGCTTGATAGTGATGGTGATGGATGTTTTGATGTTATTGAAGCTGGTTATTTAGATGAGGATGAGGATGGAGTGTATGGATCGGATCCAAGTCCGAATATCGCTGATGGTACAGTTGATAATCAGGGAAGAGTCATTGATGAAAATCACGACTACAATACTGAACCTAGAAAAGATTCAACTGGTAAATTTTATTTTCAAAAAGAAAGTGTGGCACCTGTAATTAGTATACCTCCTGAATCTTCAATTGCTTGTTATGAGGGTGCACCAGTAGAATTTACAGTAGATGTTGATTCTGATGATGAGATCATATACAAATGGCAAATGAGTACAGACGGAGGGTCTATTTGGGAAAATTTACAAGAGGGTGATACTTACACGGGTGTTGAAACCTCTAAATTGATAATTTCTTCAACCACCATTTCTATGGATGGTAATTTATTTAGAGTAAAAATAAATACTGATGAATATGCTTGTAATGTTTACTCTGAGGATAATACTGAGCTTAAAGTTGAAGAAAGCTTGCCGATTGCCAATTCAATTGATGACTTAATAAAGTGTGATGATGATGATGATGGAATAATTTCTGGATGGAATTTTGATGAGAAGATAAGTGAAATACTTGCTGGCAACTCAAATCTAGATAACCTATTAATTACTTTTCACAATAGTGTTGAGTCTGCCAATGATCTAGGAGATAATGGTATCACTAATACTGATAATTTCGCAAATGACAATAGCCCGTCTGAACAGGAAATATTTGTAAGGGTGAGAAACAGTGAAACTGACTGTTTTAATTCAGAAACGTCATTTAAAATCATTGTCCAGCCATTACCTGTTGCTAATGATGTAACTATTTCTAGGCAGTGTGATGGAGATGCTGGTGATGAGCTTCAAGATGGTCTTTACCCATTTGATACCTCAAATATCCAAACTACTCTACTTGCTGGTCAAACTGATGTTACCACTTATTATTATACAAAAGATGCAGACGACAATGATGTTCTTATTGGTAATGAATTACCAAATCCATTTGAATCAGGATCTCAAATCATCACAATACAAGTTGTAAACAACACTCCTGAGAGTTGTTATGATGAAACAACTCTTGAGTTCATTGTTGATGATACTCCAGAGACTTATGCTGTTGTGATTGATAGTCAGTGTGACGATGGTCCAAGTGATATAGATGGTTACTCAGAATTTGATACTAGTACTATTACTCAAACACTACTTACCAACCCAGAAACAAATCAAACGCAAAGTCTTCAAGATTACACAGTAGAATATGAATACATAGATGAAAATGGTGCAACAATTACTGCAGCTGAGCTTCCAAAGCTGTTCAATACCAAAACTCAAACAGTAAAAGCAACTGTTAAAAACTTAAATGGTAACTGCGTTATAAGTGAAGATATACAGTTCACGGTAGATCCACTGCCGGTTGTGAAAGAAGCAATAACAGTAGAGCAATGTGATGATGATGATGATAATGAAGGTAAAACAAAATTCAATTTAACATCTTATGAGAATTTAATATCTGAGGATAGTGAAAATGAAAAATTTGAATATTATTTCGATGTTGACTTGACAGAACCAATAACAAGTCCAGAAAATTTTGAAAATACAATTCTTTACAATCAAAGTATTTATGTAAAAATTCTAACAGATCAAAACTGCTTTAGAGAGTCTAGAATAGACTTAAAAATTGGTGCAAGTCAAATTCCAAACACTTTTGTTGAGGACAACAATACAAAATACACCATGTGTGAAACATCCCCATCAACTGATCAAGATGGAATTGAGATTTGGAACTCAAGTATTTTTGCTGATATCAACACTAAACTAGTTAATTCAAATACAAAATTTTCCGATCAAAATATTACAATTTCCTATTACAGCTCAAAAGAAGATGCTTTCATCAAAAAGGATCCTATCGATACAAGTCAAAACTACACAAGCATTACTCCATTTATGCAAGAAATATGGGCGTTTGTTGAGAATAATGACCTAACTGAAGTTTCTTGTGAAGGTCTTGAAAAAGTAGCTGAGTTATATGTTGAGCCACGACCTGTTGCTTATCCAGTGACAATCGATAGACAGTGTGATGGTGACAGTGAGTTGGATACCGACTCACAGGATGGTATATATCCGTTTGACACAACTAATATTATCCCAACTCTTCTTACCAATCCTGATACTGGTGTAATACAAGATGAGTCAATCCTAACGATTACCTACTTTAATGAGGATGGTACTGAGATACCTGCTGCAAGCTTCTCCCCTAATTTTGCAACTGCTTCACAAACCATTACAATCAGAGTTGAACGTGATCCTAGTTATCCAAATATTGAAAACCCTGATGGACTATGTTATGATGAAACCACATTAGAGTTTATTGTAGATGATACTCCTGAATTATATCCTGTAGTTTTTGCTCCGCATTGTGATGGTGATGATGGAAATGATGATAGAGACGGGTTTGATGAGTTTGATACAAGTACACTAACGGCTGATCTAATTGGTCCAGATCAGAGTCTTGATGACTATGAAATATCTTTTTTATATACAGATGAAGATGGAAACTTACTCACAGCACCTGAACTAAGAAATCCGTTCAATACAAAAACACAAACAGTAGTAGTTACATTAGTAAATAAAATAAATACTACTTGCCCTGCAACGTATGACCTTGAATTTGTTGTTAATCCACTACCTGAATTTACTGTTGATGACACAAAAATTGTTTGTTTAAATCTGCCTCCAATACCTATTGGAGTTGTTTCTGCTGATGCTGAATACACTTACACATGGACTCATACTAATAATGATGGAGTTAATAACGTGTTTGCTCCTAATAACCCAGACTCTGATGATAATAGCTCTATACTAGTTGGTGAAGGTGGTACATATTATGTAACAGCTACAACTACTGATGGAACAGATTGTTCTAGGACATTAAGCATAGAAGTAGAAGAATCCGAAATAGCTACAGTAACTCTAGATGATATAACTGTTCAAGATCTTACAAGCGATAACAACAATACAATTACCATTGATACATCAAACCTCGGCCTTGGAGATTATGAATTTGCTATTGATGATCTAAATGGACCGTATCAAAATGATCCATTCTTTGAAAATGTTAGACCAGGTATACACACAATATACATAAGAGACAAAAACGGTTGTGGTATTGCTCAAATAGATGTGTCTGTGATTGGATATAAGAAATTCTTTACTCCAAATGGAGATGGAATACATGACACCTGGAGAATACTTGGAATAAGAGAAGACTTCCAACCTAACAGTAGAGTCTACATCTTTGATAGGTATGGAAAACTTCTTAAAGAACTAGACCCTATTACCCAAGGATGGGATGGCACCTATCTTGGAAGACCTATGCCACAAACTGACTACTGGTTCAGAGTGTTCCTAGAAGATGGTAGAGAATTTAATGGCCACTTTAGCCTGGTGAGAGGAAGAAATGGAGGAAATAATTAAAAACAATCACATTCAATAGAGCCTCTCAAGAAATTAAATCCTATTGTAATTTGATGAAATCCACCAGATCCAAAGTTGACATCTCCAAATTGATGAGAGTAGTTGTATGAAAAAACAAAATCTTTAAAATCAATACCAAATAAAGGTGTTATCAGTTGTAAATCTTGCTTCATAAGTGTGCCTTCTGCTCCACTTATATCATCATATTTTCTAACATATTCAGCACCCTCAAGACTATTTCTGAATGAAAGCCCTGCCCAGATTCTCCCATAATTCAACTTGTAGTATGCTTTGAAATTAAAATCAATTGATTTTTCAAAGCTTAAATCTGAATATTGGAATAAACTTGATGGTTCGAATGACCAAGGGGTGTCAGTATAAAAAACATAACCTAAGGAAGCAACAAATCTTTTATAGTTTCTAGTATCAGTTTTATAAATATCAGAGGTCTCTCCATACCACTCATCTGGTGCAAATAATAGGTTTTTAACAGTCAAGTGAGCATAATACTTGGAGTTAACATAAGACATTCCAACATCAATATTAAAATAACTTGTATTTTGCATTACACCGAGTATTAGTGGATCATAATCCACCAAATCAAAGGTTGTTTGGTCTAAAGAATTTTGAATTCCTCCAACACTAATTCCAAATGATAATTGATCAATCTCATCATATTTGGAGGGATAAGGTCTTTTACTTAGTACTATATCATCATTAAAGTTAATATGATGAGCATAAGTAATGTAAGCTCCTTTTTGTGCATGATAACCATTTTGATCATTGAATAGTGTTAATCCAATTCCCGATCTTTCAGACAATCTTAGATCAGCTGTAAGAGTTTGTAAATTTGGGGCTTCAACTTGATCAAACCATTGTTTTCTAACAGTTGTTCTTATTTTTCCACCAACCAAGTTTACACCAGCCATAGATGGATGTACTAAATAGTAATTTTCAGTTAGATAATCAAAA